>NZ_JBQCTZ010000120.1:0-10853 GCF_051963715.1 Neisseria sp. P0001.S005
ACCTGCGCATCGGCAGTGGCACTGAGTTTGCGCCACAAATCCAATTCGTAGCTCAAACCAAGCTGGCTGCTGAAGGTGTTGCCGTGGCTGCCGGTTTTCAGGTTTTTGGATGTGGACGCACCCATAGAACCGCTGAACGACGGCACCAAATCCGCGCCCAAAATATTTGCCTGATACAGGGCTTTATTGACGCTGATGGCGGCCTGTTTCAAATCGATATTGTTTTCCAAAGCCTGCGCCATCAGGGCGTTGAGCTGCGGGCTTTGGTAGATTTCCCACCAGTTGCCGTTTACATCGTAGCGTTCGGCAGTTTCCGCCGCGCTCATGACTTGGCCGGTTGCTTCCAGTGTCAGGTTCGGATTGGCTTTAGGTGCGGCGCACGCACTTAGGACAAGGGCAACAGCCAATGATAAGGCTGCTTGGGAAAAAGGTTTCGTCTTCATAAAAATCTTTCGGGTAAAAGCATTTCAGACGGCCCTAAGATAATAGGCCGTCTGAAACATAATCAATCCTGAGCCAGCGCATCAATCGGGTTGAGCTTGGAAGCTTTGTTGGCGGGCATAAAACCGAACGCGACACCGATGGCGGTGGAGCAGACCACCGCGCCGATGACGGAAGTCATGGAAATGCTCATCGGGAAGTCGGTAACAAAGTAGTTGAACACCAGGCTGATGCTTGCGGACAACAATACGCCGGACAAACCGCCGATGATACAGATTAAGACGGCCTCAATCAGAAACTGTTGCAAAATATTGTTGCGGCGTGCGCCGATTGCCATGCGGACGCCGATTTCTTTGGTGCGCTCGGTAACGGAGACCAGCATGATGTTCATCACGCCGATACCGCCGACCACCAAAGAGATGACCGCGATGGAAGAAATCAGCAGCGTCATGGTGCCGGTTGTGCTTTCAACCATTTCTTTGATGCTGTCGCTGTTGTTCATAAAGAAGTCTTCTGTACCGTGGCGTGATTTCAGCAGCTCGGTCAGGCTTTTTTCGGCAACTTGCGTGTTGGCATCGTCTTTGATTTTGACAACGATGGAGTTGGTATGGCTCTCGCCGGTAATTTGGTGCATGACCGTTGTATACGGCGACCAAAGCATCAGCGAGTCGGAATTGCCGAACGAGTTGTCATCCTTTTTCATAATGCCGATGACGGTTAGCGGGCGTTTTTTGAAAAGGATGGTTTTGCCTAAAGGATCGACGCCTTCGCCGAAGAGTTTGGTTTTGGTGTTTTGGTCGATAACGACGACTTGGGCATCGGTTTTTACATCGTCATCATCAAACAGACGGCCTTCTTCCAATTTCAAACCGCGCACGTCGAAATATTGTTCGCCTACGCCGTAAAGCGAGGCAGTCAGGTCGGTGTTGCGGTAGGTCAAGGTGCCGCCGGAGTTGGTTTGAGGGGTGGCGGAGGCGACGTAGCTTTGTTGGCTGATGGCTTTTGCGTCATTAATCGTCAGTGTCTTGATTCGTCCGCTGCGGCGGTCGCCAAAACCACGGCCGGGAAAGATGCTGATGGTGTTTGTGCCCATCGAGTTGATGTCTTCCAAGATTTTTTGTTGCGAGCCATTACCCAATGCCACTACCGATACCACCGAGGCGATACCGATGATAATCCCCAGCATGGTCAGCAGCGAACGCATCTTGTGCGCCATAATCGCCTGTACCGACATTTTAAATGCTTCCATAAATTGATCGTAATAAAACGACCAGGAAGCTTTTTCTTTAATCCTCTCCACTTTGCTTGGCGGGATATCGGGATTTTTAGACGTATCCGAAATAATCTGACCGTCGCGGATTTCGATGACGCGGTTTGCATTTGCCGCAATGCCCGGATCGTGGGTGACCATAATCACGGTATGCCCGTCTTCGTGCAGCTTATGGATGATTTCCATCACGTTTTTACCGCTGGCGGTATCCAATGCGCCGGTCGGCTCGTCGGCAAAGATGATTTCGCCGCCGTTCATCAACGCGCGGGCAATCGAAACGCGTTGTTGCTGACCGCCGGAAAGTTCGCTGGGTTTGTTGCCTTCTTTATTTTGTAAACCCAAATCGCCCAACAGTTTTTCCGCACGTTCCGCACGCTCTTTACTGTCCATGCCCATATATACGGCAGGCAGGGCGACGTTGTCTCGGGCAGTCAGTGAGCTTAACAGGTTGTAACGCTGGAAAATAAAGCCGAAACGCTCACGGCGCAAAGCCGCCAGTTCATCCGGCTGCATTTGCGATGTTTCGATGCCGTCGATTTGATAAGAGCCGGAAGTGGCGGTATCCAGACAGCCCAAGATATTCATCAGCGTTGATTTGCCTGAGCCGGACTGGCCGATAATCGCCACAAAGTCGCCTTTCTCAATAGAAAGGCTGACATCTTTCAATACATGCACACGGTTTTCACCGTTACCGAAAAAACGGTTGATATTCTTACATTCGATTAAACTCATAATCTTTCCGGGCGAAAAATAGAAATACAGGAACTAAGGCCGTCTGAAACACAGCCAAATCTTTCAGACGGCCTTAATCAATCAGCGAGGAGGGCCGCCGCCCATCATCGCGCGTTCGCTGCTCTTATTCTTTTCATCTGCGCTCATTTCAGAAATGATTACTTTTTCGCCTTCCTTCAAGCCGCTTTTGATTTCGGTATTCATGCTGTCTTTCAGGCCGACGGTCACTTCGCGTTCTACCGCTTTATTGTCTGTACCCAAAACGCTGACAAATGATTTGCCGTTATGTTTTTTCACAGTCAGTGTCGGTACCAGTAAGACATTCTTCACGCCGTTGATTTCAATCGTATTTTGAGTGGTCATGCCGATGGAGAGCTTGCCGTCATTATTCGGCACCAGGGCGCGGGCATAGTAGTAGATTGCATTGGAAGTCGTGTCCGTGCTGCTGGTGTAGTTGCCCAAAGACATGGTGGTCAGGCCGGGGTCGACGCTGTCCAATTTCGCTTTAATCGGGGTGTCCGGCTCGGACAAAATGGTGAACGAAATATCCTGACCGGCTTTAACTTTCGTGATGTCGCCTTCGGCAATCTGCATTTTGTTGAGCATGGTTTCCAAGTTAGCCAGTTGGATGATGGTCGGCGTAGATTGCGCCGCATTGACGGATTGGCCTTCTTCAACAGGAATGGCGACTACAGTGCCGTCCATGGTGGCGGTAATCCGTGTATGGCCCAGTTCGGATTCGGCCGTATTGATGGAGATTTTTGATTGTTTGATGGAGGCTTTCAGTTCGGCAACATTCGCTTTGGCTGCGGCTAAAGAGTCTTGTGCAGATTCCAAGTCTTCTTTGGAAGTTGCCTGTTCTTTCCATAAGGCAAGTTCGCGTTTATATTTTTTCTCTGCACTGGAAAGCGCGATTTCGGCAGAAACCAATTTTGCCTGATAGGTTTCCAGTTTGGATTTTTCGGTATTTAAGGTATTGATCTGATTGGTTGAGTTGATTTCTGCAATCAGATCGCCTTTTTTCACTTGCTGGCCCAGTTTCACATATAGTTTTTTAATCTGACCTGAAGCTTCCGCGCCCACGGATACTAAATTGGAAGGCGAGATTTCGCCGGTTGCCGACACGGTTTGACGGATATCGCCGCGTTTGACTACTTCTGTAATAAAAGAAGACTGAGGCTCAGGCTTCATCAAAGACCAGCCGCCGAAAGCCGCTGCTACCACAACAGCCGTACCGGCCGCCCACTTGAAAACTTTAGACATATAAAAAGAACCAATTCAATAAAATAACGTCGCAGACAAGCAACAGATGTATTGATAGAAACAAAAAACAACTGGATTTTACTGTAAAGACCAAGTCCGACCAAGAGACGGTCGGCTTAAATTGAAGTTTAACTTATTGAAATAAAAAATAAAGGGCAGTAAACATTTTTCAGAATTTGCACCTCATTTACATAAATTCCCAAACTGCCTCCGAATCTGAACATTTAAGCCGCAAGAAAACTACTATAATATTCACGTCTTATTCTAATTATTCACGACATAAATACAATGAAACACCAACAAGGCTTCACGCTTATCGAGCTGCTGATAGTCGTTGTGATTGCAGCCATTCTCGCTACCATCGCATATCCGTCTTATCAAAACTATATCCGCCAAACGCGCCTTGCCGCCGTCCGCACGCAGATGCTGCATAACGCCCAACAGCTCGAACGCTACTACACTCAAAAAAGTACATTTGTAGGGTTTCCTGCTGGAAATTTACAGCAGAATCAATATTTTAATATTGGTTTTGAAGGTGAACCTTCCGATTCAGGTTATATTTTGAAGGCAGAGCCTAACAAAGAAACCAACGCAAATGAAACCTGTACCGTTTATTACAACGACAGCGGTATCATCTGGGCAAGCAGCGACAAGCAAAACTGTCCCGGTTATGAAATGCCAAAATCAGAATAAATCGAAAGATAAAAGGCCGTCTGAATTTCAGACGGCCTTTTTGATGGTTTGGCTGTATAAGGACATTAGCTTAAACAGGGCAAAGATCGGTAATCCCGACCTGATGCGAAGTCAATCTTAGCCTTTGCGGCGCGGTTCGTCAGGGCGGATGCGGGAAGCCAGTTGGTCGAGGATGCCGTTAACGAATTTATGGCCATCGGTGCCGCCGAAAGTTTTGGTGACTTCGATGGCTTCGTTGATGATGACAGGGTAGGGGGTCTCAGGCATGGTGCTCAGCTCATGGCAGGCAACCAGCAAAACGGCGCGTTCGATAGGACTGAGGTCTTTCTCGTCGCGGTCGAGCAGGGGGCTGATTTTTTCCATGTATTCTTCAGCATGGGTTTGTGCGCCGAAAAACAGTTTGTTGAACAGCTCTTCATCCATATTGGATGTTTGGGACAGTTCGTGGATGTTTTTGGCGATTTCGGGGGCGGCAGTTTTGTTGATGCCTGCTTGATAAATAGCTTGTACGGCAAGCTCGCGTGCGCGGCGGCGTGGGCTTTTCATGGGTATTCCTTGTGAAGAGAGTGCCGATGGTTGTCGGCTGAATATTGAATGATTCAGACGGCCTCAATATCATGATTGAGAGGCCGTCTGAAAATATGCGGTATTCAATACGGGGAGAAGCTTATTCTTCGTCGTCTTCGTATTGTTCTGACAAAAGATGGTTGACCAAGTTGGCACATTCTACGGCAACTTTGGCGGCATCGGAGGCTTTTTCTTCGATGCGTGCAACGGCTTGTTCGTCGTTTTCAGTCGTCAGGATGGCGTTGGCGATAGGGATGTTGTAGTCAAGGGCAACACGGCTGACACCTGCGCCGGATTCATTGGATACCAATTCAAAGTGGTAGGTTTCGCCACGAATGACAACGCCGATGGCAATCAGAGCATCGAATTGTTCGGATGAAGCGAGGTTCATCAGCGCGATAGGCACTTCAAGCGCGCCGGGAACGGTGGCAAGCGTGATATTGTCTTCGGATACGCCCAATTCTTTTAAGGTGCGGCAGCAAACTTTGACCATTTCGCTGCCGATTTCGTTGGTAAAGCGGGCTTGAACGATGCCGATGCGCAGGTTGATGCCATCGAGGCGTGGTTCGATAATGTTCATGATGATTCCTTCAATATATGTGAAATAGGGATTCGGCTCGGTTTCAGACGGCCTTGTTATAGGGAATGCCGTCTGAAACGAAATGGGGATGGGCTATTCTTGCGGCTGCCAATCGGCAACGGCTTGGAACTCGCCGTCTTCGTTCAATTCCCACGCGCTGCCTTCTGCCTGAGTCAGTAGGGGGGCAATGTCGGGATTGTCTGCGGTAATGGCGGAGAGGCTGACAATGCTGAAGTTGTCGGGATTGTCGGTGTATTCGTCGGTTTCGTCGCCGCTGAAAATACGCCAGCCGCTGTCGTTTTCAAATACGGGGGCTTCGCGGTAGAGGAAGCCGACGGGTTCGCCTTGTTCGGCGACGGTGTTGGTAACGATGCAGCGGTCGAGTGCTGCGGCCAATGCTTGGGCAAATTTGTTCATGGAGTTGACAAAGAGATGATTTGGCATGATTTTACACGATTCGCTGCTTTTCCGCACGGATGTGTGCAGGGGCGGTTTGATGGTACAATATCGGTAAGTGCTGTCAGGTTTGAACATGACGGCTTTTGATTGTTTATCGGCTTGAGGGACGCAAGAAACAATGAGCCAAAATAAAAAAGTTGCCGGTGTAGCCTTTTTATTTTGTTTCACTGCGGATGAGGCGTGCTTTCCGGCTGTTTTTTGAAAGTATGGAATGAAACCTGATTTGCTCAAACAGCAGGCGCATCGAGCGATTCAAAAGCGTCTGGGCTATGAGTTCCGCAATATGGAGCTGCTTCAGCAGGCTTTGACCCACCGCAGCTACAATGCCAAACACAATGAGCGTTTTGAATTTGTCGGCGATTCGATTTTGAACTATTCCGTGGCGCGGATGTTGTTTGACGCTTTTCCGAAATTGTCGGAAGGCGAGTTGTCGCGGATGCGCGCGGCTTTGGTGAATGAAGGTGTATTGGCTGAAATCGCGTTGGAAATGAATGTCGGCGACGGTTTGTATTTGGGTGCCGGCGAGTTGAAGAGCGGCGGTTTCAGACGGCCTTCGATTTTGGCCGATGCGATGGAGGCAATGTTTGCGGCGGTCAGTTTTGACGCGGATTTTTCTGCGGCGGAAAAAGTGGTTCGCCATTTGTTTGCGGAACGCGTGAAACGTGCGGATTTGAATATTGGCAAGAAAGACAGTAAAACCGCTTTGCAGGAAGCCTTGCAGGCACGCCGCTTTGCCCTGCCGAAATACCGAATCGAAGAGCAGGCGGAGCAAACGGCTGATGCGATGTTTGTGATTTCCTGTGATTTGGGCGAACTCGGTTTCATCTGTAACGCACGCGGCAGCAGTCGGAAAGTAGCCGAGCAAAAAGCGGCATGTGAAGCCTTGGAGTGGTTGGAACAGAAGTTCCCTTTGAAAAAAGCTAAAAAATAATATTTCAGACGGCCTTTGAGAAAATGCAAAGGCCGTCTGAAACAATCAAGAAAGTCATATATAAATGGATATCGAGACCTTTTTACAAAACGAGTCGCAACACCCGACGGATTATCGTTGCGGCTTTGTGGCCATCGTGGGTCGCCCGAATGTCGGCAAATCTACGCTGATGAACCATTTAATCGGTCAGAAAATCAGTATTACCAGTAAAAAAGCACAAACCACGCGCAACCGTGTAACCGGTATTTACACCGACGATACGGCACAATTTGTGTTTGTCGATACGCCGGGTTTTCAAACCAATCACCGCAATGCCTTGAACGACCGTCTTAATCAAAACGTAACCGAAGCGTTGAGCGGCGTGGACGTGGTGGTTTTTGTGGTGGAAGCCATGCGTTTTACCGATGCCGACCGCGTGGTGTTGAAACAGTTGCCTAAGCATACGCCTGTGGTATTGGTGGTCAATAAAATCGACAAAGATAAAGCCAAAGACAAATTTGCGCTTGAGGCGTTTATCAATGAAGTGCGTCAAGAGTTTGAGTTTGCCGCCAGCGAGGCAGTCAGCGCGAAACATGGCCTGCGTATTGCCAATCTGCTGGAACTGCTCAAACCGTATCTGCCGGAAAGTATCCCGATGTATCCGGAAGATATGGTGACGGATAAATCCAGCCGATTCCTGGCGATGGAAATTGTACGCGAAAAATTGTTCCGCTATTTGGGCGAAGAGCTGCCGTATGCGATGAATGTTGAAGTGGAGCAGTTTGAGGAAGAGGAAAGCGGACTGTTCCGCATTTATATCGCGGTGTTGGTTGATAAAGACAGCCAAAAGGCGATTTTGATTGGCAAGGGTGGGGAGAAATTGAAGAAAATTTCTACTGAAGCTCGCCTTGATATGGAAAAATTGTTTGATACCAAAGTCTTCTTGAAGATTTGGGTAAAAGTGAAATCCGGTTGGGCTGATGATATTCGTTTCCTGCGCGAATTGGGTTTGTGATTTAATGTATTCAAACAGAAGGCCGTCTGAAAAATTTTCAGACGGCCTTCTGTTTGATTAAGACAACAATTCAGCCAGGCGTTTGACGATTTCATCTGCGGCTTGGCGTTTCGATGTTTCCGGAAAGGAGGTTTCGGCAAGGTCATCAATAATGGTGATTTGATTGGTTGGCTTACCCATGGAAACGGAAACTTGGTTGGCCACCAGCATCGGTACGTTTTTGCGCAAACGTTTTGCCCGTGCAAATTCCAAAACTTGATGGCTTTCCGCTGCAAAGCCGACGCAGAATGGTGGGGAAGGTAGGGCGGCTATGGATGCGAGAATATCCGGATTTTCTGTCAGCTCGATAACCGGAGGCTGATCGCTGTTTTTCTTCAGTTTCTCGTTGCTGCTGTTTTTGACTTTGTAGTCTGCAACGGCTGCGACGGAGATAAAGACATCTTGTTTATGGATATGGCGATGAACTGCCTGATACATGGCTTCTGCGCTGACAGCCTGTTCGGAATGAGCCAAGCCAGCTGGCAAGGCCGTCTGAATTTGACCGTAAATCAGCGTGACTTTCGCTCCGGCAGCACGGCACGCACGCGCTAAAGCCATGCCCATTTGTCCGCTGGAAATATTGGTAATGCCGCGGACAGGATCGATGGCTTCAAACGTTGCGCCGGCTGTAATCAGAACTTTTTTGCCGCTCAGTAGCTTGGGTGTCCATAAATCCTCTAGCAAATCAGCCAGATCGACCGCTTCGACCATTCTGCCTGTACCTGTTTCTCCGCAAGCCTGTTCGCCGCTGTTTGGGTAAAACACGGTAATGCCGTCTGAAACCAGCTGCTCAATATTGCGCAGATTGGCAGGGTTGTTCCACATTTCGACATTCATTGCAGGCGCAACAGCCAAAGGGCATTTCCTGGCTGCTACCAAGTTGGTCAGTAGATTATCAGCCAATCCGTTGGCAATTTTGGCAATTGTATTGGCAGTTGCAGGTGCAATAAGAAATGCGTCAGCTTCACGCGTCAGATTGATGTGCGCCATGCCATTATTGGAAGCACCTGAATAGGTATCCGATAAAACAGGATTGCCGGTTAAAGCTTGGAAAGTCAGTGGGGAGACAAATTCTGTCGCAGAATCTGTCATCACCACTGATACAGAATATCCTTGCTTTTTCAGCAGTCTGACCAGTTCGCAAGATTTATACGCCGCAATACCGCCGGTAATGCCGAGGAGAATGTGTTTGCCCATAAATAACGAGTTCATTAAATGAGATATATAGGAATCAAATCAAATTATATTTGTTCGATGTTGATTCTGGCCAGTTTTGCTTTAATCGCATTACCATATCTCTTCGGCAAAAATGCTGAAACCGCTCCGTTTTTTACTTCAGTCACATAACTGCAGACTTTAAATTCAGGAACAACATTGAGCGAGTAGTCCGGATTGACCAAAGGCGAAGCACTGGAGTACAGCGTCCATTTTGCCAGGCTGCCGTCTTCACAATCAGTCGTTGCGTTAAAGCTGGTAACCCCTTCGCTGAAAGCGATTTGATAGTTAGGGTAAAACTCGCCGGGAATTTCGTGTGCATTACAGAAATCAAATAATCTGTCATGTGCGAACAGATTCTGACGGATATAGGCCCACAATTCTTTTTCTAGAAAATCTTGGTCGGCAAAATGTCTGGAAGGGTAGCCCTCGTCGACAAAGTTCTGAATCCTTTCCTGCATATCTGGGACTGCACCCGCTTTAGCGCCCCACATACCTGCAAGAATTAGGGCGGTATGCGAGCCTGAGTCGCGAATAGTGTGGAATAGGGTGCCACTTTTTATCCATTCGGATACGGCCGCTGCATCACGATAACAAATAATAGAGTCTGCATCACGGAAAATAACGTATTCAACCTCAGGATCATTAATGGCAAGAAAGCGCCACATCGTACCCGGCCAGTTGTTCAATGGAGTGCCAACCTTAAAATACTTCTGCTCCGTTATTTCTAAATCGTTGAATAGCTTCAGCCGATACAGAATCGTTGACATAAAAACGACATGTCCAACCAGGGAAAAGCACAGGCGCAAGCTGGGTATTTAAGACGGCAGGTTCAATATATTTGGAATTATTGCCAAATAAAGAAAAGGAGATAATCCGTTTGCCGTTTTTTGGAGCCGGTATCGGAATGATTTCATATTCTAGGTCTGGAATAGCCTTATCTTTTAGAACCAAAGCCTGATGACCGTAAAACCCGGTTTTTTCCCAATTATCTAGAGCGTCATAAGCATGTGCAAGTAAATCCAAAGCAGGAATATAGGTACTATCCAGCTCTAGCGTTTTCATTTCAGCCTCAATGGCTTTTTCCCATTTCAATTGCTTCAGATAGGCATAAGCAACTTTATGATGAAATTCTGCAGATTGGGGGTTGAGAAGGCAAAGAATCTCGGCACGTTTTAGCGCTTCCTCGTAATTTTCCTCTTCGATAAAAGAGTGATATGCTTGTTCAAATTTTTGTTGAATCTTTTCGTTACTCATAATAGGGGCTATTCTAGAATTTATGATTGTTTTATTGGAGAAAGTAGAGATTGTAAGAGTAGATGGGACTAAAGCGCCAGTAATATAGAGTTGTAGAGTGTTGAATGTGGCAATTAAGAGTAAAGCCACAGGGCTATTTATCTTAGGGTATCTGGTTTATCTATTGAATGATAAAATTCAATAAATTTTAAATTATTTAAATACAGATAGTTGTGAGAAATTTTTAATTTTTTTGAAATTGGGTGTTGACTGGTTTTGTTGTGAGGCGTATAGTTCGGTTCTTCGCTGCTGACGCGGTGAAGAAAACGAAGCAGACAGTATAACACAGTTAGTTAAAATTTTCGATAATTTTAGTTGACATTTGCTAAATGTACTGTATAATTCGATTCGCTCTTTAAAAAACAGATTACCG
>NZ_JBQCTZ010000121.1:0-10806 GCF_051963715.1 Neisseria sp. P0001.S005
TTGGCGCTGCGTTGTACGGCTTTGTAAGTACAGTTGCCGGTGTTGAGGTCTGGGAAAACCAAAACGGTTGCTTGACCGGCAACAGCGCTGCCTGGAGCTTTGGATTGGCCGATAGATGGAACGGTGGCCGCATCGTATTGCAACGGACCTTCGATGGCCAAATCAGGGCGTTTTTCATTAGCCAGTTTGGTTGCTTCGATTACTGCATCGACATCAGGGCCGCTGCCTGAGTTGATGGTAGAGTAGGAAATCATGGCTACTTTTGGATCGATACCGAAAGCTTTGGCGCTGTCGGCAGATTGGATGGCGATATCGGCCAGTTGTTCCGGAGTTGGGTTCGGGTTAACCGCGCAGTCGCCGAAAGCTAAAACTTGGTTAGGCAGCAACATGAAGAATACGCTGGATACGAGGCTTGCACCCGGGGCGGTTTTAATCAGTTGCAGGGCAGGGCGGATGGTGTTGGCAGTAGTGTGGACTGCACCGGAAACCAAACCGTCTACGTCGTTTTGAGCCATCATCATGGTACCCAGTACGACAGTGTCTTGCAGCTGTTTGCGTGCGTCTTCAGGAGTCAGGCCTTTGGATTTGCGCAATTCGCACATCGGCTCGACGTATTGCTCAACCAAAGAAGCAGGATCGATGATTTCCAAAGAATCAGGCAGGTTGATGCCGCGTTCTTTAGCTACGGCCTCAACTTCTTCGCGGGTCGCCAACAGTACGCAACGGGCGATGCCTTTTTCGTGACAGATAGCGGCAGCGGCGACGGTGCGCGGTTCTGCGCCTTCAGGCAGAACGATGCGCATATCGGCTTTGCGGGCAAAGTCGATCAGGTTGTAACGGAATTGGGCTGGAGACAGGCGTTTGGCTTCACGTTTGGCCAAAGCGGATACGTCTTGCAGTTTGTCGCTGGAGCCGAAGAAAGTCAGGCCGGTTTGCTCGGCAACTTGTGCGCCTAAAGCTACGGCTGCGCCGTCAATGATGAAACCTTCCAATAAGCCTGGAGAGTTGGTGTAGAGCTGTTTAGCAAGGTTTAATTGTTGGGCAACGGCGGCTGCATCGGTGTTATCGGATTTCAGCGCCAATACAACGCCTGCATCCAAAGACAGCGCCAACTCAACGTTTTTGCCTGCCAAGAACAATTTGTCCGCATCAGGAGTGATGCCTTCGATAACGAGATTGTCTGCATTCAATGCTGCAACTTTACCGACAAGTGCGTCAAACCAATCGTCGCTTTTGCCTTGAGCCAACAGGGTTTCGGCAGCAGGGTCAACGGCTTGGAAAACTTGCGCATTTAATGCTGCTGCAAATGCTTTTGCCGCTGCATCGGCGCTCAGACCAGCAGATACCGGTGCGATCAGGATTTTTGCCATTTTGTGTCCTCTCATTCGGTGATTGTAGAAGGGTGTTGCTGTGGCGCAGCTGGTGCTGCATTTATCACTTCGGGATAACATATACATGGCCATATTAACATATGTCATCAGGCCGTCTGAAAAGTATAAACGCAATGGACCAAATTCATCAATCCCCCATTGCTGCCAAAAGCTCGGCTTGATGCTCGGCAATCAGGGCATTGGTGATTTCTTCTAAATCGCCGTCCATCACAAAATCCAGTTTGTGCAGGGTAAGGTTGATGCGGTGGTCGGTAACGCGGCCTTGTGGGTAGTTGTAGGTGCGGATGCGTTCGCTGCGGTCGCCGCTGCCGATCAGGGATTTGCGTTCGGCGGCTTCTTTGGCTTGTGCTTCGCGTTTTTGCGCGTCGTTCAGGCGGGCAGCGAGGACTTTCATCGCTTGCGCTTTGTTGGCGTGTTGGCTGCGGCCGTCTTGGCATTCGACCACCATGCCTGTCGGCAAGTGGGTAATACGGACGGCGGAGTCGGTTTTGTTGATGTGCTGACCGCCCGCGCCGGATGCACGGAAGGTGTCGATGCGCAGGTCGGCGGGGTTCAATTCGATGTCTTCGAGTTCGTCCGCTTCGGGCATGACGGCAACGGTACAGGCGGAGGTGTGGATACGGCCTTGGCTTTCGGTAGCAGGGACGCGTTGCACGCGGTGGCCGCCGGATTCAAATTTCAGACGGCTGTATGCGCCCAAGCCGATAATGCGGGCGATGACTTCTTTATAGCCGCCCAATTCGCTTTCATTGGCGGAAACGATTTCGACCTGCCAGCGGTTGCGCTCGGCGTAGCGGCTGTACATACGCAGCAAATCGCCTGCAAACAGCGCGGCTTCGTCGCCGCCCGTTCCGGCGCGTACCTCGATAAAGATATTTTTGTCGTCGTCGGCATCTTTGGGCAGCAGCAGTTTTTGCAATTCGGTATCGAGTTCGTCGATTTTGGCTTTTGCCGCTTCGATTTCTTCGGCGGCAAAGTCTTTCATTTCAGGGTCGGACAGCATTTCTTCGGCATCTGCCAAGTCGCTTTGCGCCAGCTGGTAGTTTTGGAAGACTTCGACAACGGGGGTCAGTTCGGCGTGTTCACGTGTGAGTTTGCGGTAGTTGTCCATGTCGGACGTGGCTTCAGGCTGACCGAGCAGGTGGGTGACTTCTTCCAGTCGGTCGCTGAGTTGTTGTAGTTTTTCTAAAATAGACGGCTTCATAAATTTTCCAAAATACGGATGCCGTCGAGTGGTCTGCAACGGCGAAATAAGGAGTCATTATAATGGGTTTGAATGAAAATTCAAAAAGATATGATTGATTGGAAAGGCCGTCTGAAACCTGTTTTTGAGTTTCAGACGGCCTTTTTTAGTATGGGCTTATTTAGGCGCAGCCAAGATGCCTGTTTGGTTCAGCAGGAACAAAACGGTAAATCCGGTCAGGTAAATCAAGCCGAGGATGGCAAGGAAGTTCATGCCCATGGTCAGTTTGTGGCGTTTGTCGCCTTTGACGAGGCGGTAGTTCAGCCAAGCGAACACAGGGGCTGAAACGAAGGCGGTAATCATGGCGAATTTGAGCAGATCTGCCATTGCGCTGTTGAACCAGAAAATCACGGCCAAGCCTGAGCCTGCAACCCAGACGTTCCAAGCAAACAGTTCGACGTTGCCGGTTTTGTCTTTACCGCGCAGCAGGCGTACCGGTTCGGCAATCGCGCGTGCGTAGCCGTCCACTACGGTAATGGTGGTGCCGTACATGCAGGCGAAGGCGATAAATGCCACCAGCGGACGCGACCATTCGCCGATGGTCACGGCGTACATATTAATCAGTTGGCCAACATATTTGCCGCCCGCCATTTGTACTTCCTCGCCGTTGCCGTATTGTACATATGCACCCAAGGCGAGGAAAACGACCGCCAAAATCGCGCTGGTAATGTAGCCGACGTTGAAGTCGAAAATACCGTCGCGGTAGCTGGAAGGGTTGATGCGTTGTTTTTCGGTTACCCACAAAGAGTTGATGGCGGAAATTTCAATCGGCGCAGGCATCCAGCCCATCAGCGCGATTAAGAAGCCCAAGCCGGTCAGCGTCCAAGGGGTGGGCTCGATAAAGTCGGGCTTCATCTGCATACCGCGAGACATGGCAACGGCTGCCGCGGCAACGGTGGCAATAGTCAGGCTGACGATGATGATTTTGGAAACGTTGTCCAACGCTTTATAGCGGCCGCTTGCCAGAATCAGCAGGCAGGAAGCCATGATCAGGGCGGACACTATACCGGTATCGAGAGTCAGTGATGGGATTGCCATTTTGACGATGGCGGCGGTAACGATGGCAACCGCACCCGCGTTAATCGTTGCCGATGCAATACACAAAATCAAAAATACCCACAAATAAACGCGGCTTTTTTCGGCATAGCCTTCAATCAGGCTTTTGCCCGTGTCCAGTGTGTAATGTGCGCTGAAGCGGAAAAACGGGTATTTAAAGAGATTGGTCAGAATAATGATCAGCGCAAGCTGCCAGCCGTAAAGCGCACCTGCCTGCGTGGAGGCAATCAGGTGCGAGCCACCGACCGCTGCCGAAGCCATCATGATGCCAGGGCCGAGGGCATTAATTTTGCTCTGCCAGGTAGAGGAGTGTGTATGTTGTTCTGCCATAAGTATTTTCCGCCTGTTTCAGACGGCCTTATTATCAAAAAAAAGCATATTTTAACGTAAATAAAAAGTTTGCCCAATAATATGCGTAATACTTTTTATCAATCAAGGGGAAAATACGGTTTGAAAAAGCTGAAATAGGGGAATTAGCGATATTTTGTGCTAAAAACATTTTTTCAGACGGCCTTGTATCGCTTTTTATTCATGAATATGGGGTAGGAAAGGCAGAGTGTGTCGGTTTGGAAACGAAATGGCAGGGCAAGGCTTTTTGATGCTTTGAGGTCGGCATATTAAGGGGAAGTATGGAGCAGGGAATCCACGTTTTGCTCGGTGATTTCAGCCAGTTGTGTCAGCGGTATGCCGCGCAATTCGGCGGCAATTTCGGCGATACGTCGGATGTTGGCTGGTGTATTGGTTTCATGGCCGAGCATAAAAGGGCTGTCGGTTTCGAGAACGAAATCCGTGTCGTTTAAAGCTTGTAAGGCGGCACGGACTTTTTTTGCATTGGGATTGAGTAGCAGCGAGCCTATGCCGATTTTGAAGCCGAGTTTCACCAAAATCTGTGCTTCTTCTACGCTGCCGGAGAAGGCGTGAACGATACCGCCTTGTGTGAAACCGGCGGTTTTAACGGCGGCGGCAATGGCGGCGGTAGCTTTCAGATTATGGATGATGACGCGGCGGTTGAGGTTTTGGGCGAGGATGAGTTGGCGGATAAAGACGTCGGTCTGCGTGTCGCGTTGTGCTTGGGTTTGCTCTTTGCCATAAAAATCCAAGCCGATTTCGCCAACCCATGCTTGAGGATGCCGGATTAATTCGGACTCTAACTCTTGGAATACCGCTTCGTTGAGGCCGTCTGAAAACCATGGGTGAATGCCCAAAGCGATATGGATATTTTCAGACGGCCTTTCCAACTGCGCAACTTCCTGCCAATCCTTGGGAGATGTTGCCGGTACGATAAAACGCGCTACGCCGACGGCTTGCGCTTCGGCAAGCACGGTAGGCAGCGTGTTGGCAAGTTTAGGGTCGGCAAGATGACAGTGGGTATCGGTAAAAGTCATGTTAAATGGCGGTTTACAGCAGATTTAATTGTCGCAATTCTTGTTGCACCTTATCCGCATTCCAGTCATGGGATACGGCAAGGGTCATCAGCGCAGTGGCGGTTTCAAGGTTGCATTTGCCGCCATTAATAATGCCTGCCTGACGCAAAGCATCGCCTTGGGCATAAACGGCAGCGGCGCAACCTTGCGGCACTTGGCTGATGTTGAGCAGCAATTTGCCTTGTTGCGTAAAGGCTTGGACGGCTCGGACAAACGCATCGTCGCTCGGCGCATTGCCGTGGCCGTAGCTTTGCAGAATCAGGGCTTGGGTGGAAAGATGGGGCAGGCCGTCTGAAAGTTCTTGCGCGGCATAACCGGGAATCAGCGTGCGGACGGAAACTTTTGCTTTGGGGGATGGAAGACGCGGTTCGAGGCCGTCTGAATGTTGGGTCGGGGCGGTACGGATATTGTGCCAACCTTTGTTTTTCTCCCATTCGGCAAGCGCGCCAAAATGCAGGTTGTCAAAACCTGCGGCGGTTTCGGTGCTGACCTTGCTGCTGCCGATGGCTGGGAAGAGCTTGCCGTCAAAGGCAATCGCCACTTGTTTGAGTTTGAGCGAGAAGGCGGAAACGGAGATGGCAAGGTTGTGCGGCGCATCGCTGTTTGCGGCATCGTAAGGCCATTGTGAGCCGGTCAGGATAATAGGTTTGTCCAAACTTTGCAGCGCTAGGGCGAAGAGATTGGCAGTGTATGCCATGGTATCCGTGCCGTGTAGCACCAAAATGCCGTCATAGTCAGGCAGTTTGGCGATAATAAGCTCCAGCCAGTTGCGTTGGTTTTGCAGCGTTACCGCGGAAGAATCGATGAGCGGCTGACAAACGTGCCATTCGAAATCAAGGCTGTCTGAAAAGGGAGCAAGGGCTTTATCGACGAGTGCGGTATCGGGACGCAGGCCGGCGCTGCTTTGGGTCATGCCGATGGTGCCGCCGGTGTAGAGGACGAAGATTTTTTGTTTCATGGTGTTTCTGATGAATGATTGAGGCCGTCTGAAAGCGGGAAAGTGTTTCAGACGGCCTGGAATGGTTTATTGATTGGCTTGTTTTTTGGCTTTTGCAGCGCGTTTTTCGTGCAGTTTTTCACGGAAGAAGGTGTGGCGGCGGTGTTTTCTCCACCAAATCCAGCCGACAATAACTGCACCAATGCCCAGTACGGTAAAGATACCGGATTGCAGGCTGTGCATTTTTTTCATTAGCCAGTCGGTATTGCGTGCGCCGTATTCGCCCAGATAAATCCAAACCGGAACAGAAATCAGCGCGGCCAAGCCGTCCATCAGGATAAAGCGCAGGTAGGAAACCTTACGGCTGATGCCGGCGGTCACGAAAACAGCGGTACGCAGGCCGGGCAGGAAACGGGCGACGAATAAAACCCAGTTGCCGTATTTGTCGAATTTTTCCTGTACTTGGGCATAGCGTTTGGGCGTCATCACACGTGCAATCGGTTTGAATTTAAGGATTTTTTGCCCCCAAATCCGGCCGGCCGCAAACATAAAGCCGTCACCGGCCAATACGCCGAGCATGCCGACAAGAAACATAATATGAGAGTTGGTATAACCCAGGCCGGAAATCACGCCGCCGGTTACCAGCGTCAAATCTTCAGGAATCGGCACGCCGAAGCCGCAAATAACCAAAACGAAAAACACGGCCGCATAGCCGTATTCAACGAAAAAAGATTCTAAAATTGCAAACATGGCCGCCGTCCCACGATAAATATTGATTGATGACTGGATTAAGTCGGAATTTTACCAAAGATAAGGCCGTCTGAAAGCAATCACAAGCAGATATTGTTTAAATTTGACGGTAGTTTGCAAAAAATCTCAAAATTCGGACGTGGAAAGTTGGGATTTGAACAGATTTGGCAGGTACAATAGCCGCTGGTTTATCTTTCAAACCCGAAATGGCGGTCTGCTTTCAGACGGCCTGTTCAGGAAAATGAAATCATGAAATACAGAGATTTGCGAGAATTTATCGCCGGATTGGAAGCCGATGGCAAACTCAAGCGCATTCAGCATCCGGTGTCGCCGCATTTGGAAATGACCGAAATTGCCGACCGCGTGCTGCGCGCCGAAGGGCCGGCGTTGCTGTTTGAAAACCCGATTAAGCCCGACGGTACGCGCTACGATTATCCCGTGTTGGCGAATCTGTTCGGCACGCCCGAACGTGTGGCGATGGGCATGGGTGCGGACAGCGTGTCCAAGCTGCGCGAAATCGGGCAGACGCTGGCGTATTTGAAAGAACCCGAACCGCCCAAAGGCATTAAAGACGCGTTTTCCAAACTGCCGCTGCTGAAAGACATTTGGAGCATGGCGCCGAACGTGGTGAAAAACGCGCCGTGTCAGGAAATCGTATGGGAAGGTGAAGACGTTGATTTGTATAAACTTCCGATTCAGCATTGCTGGCCGGAAGACGTTGCGCCGCTGGTAACATGGGGTTTGACCGTCACGCGCGGTCCGCACAAAAAACGCCAAAACTTAGGCATTTACCGCCAACAACTCATCGGCAAAAACAAGCTGATTATGCGCTGGCTGTCACATCGCGGCGGCGCGCTGGATTATCAGGAATTCCGCAAACTTAATCCCGATACGCCGTATCCTGTCGCCGTCGTGCTCGGTTGTGACCCTGCTACTATTCTCGGAGCGGTAACGCCTGTTCCCGATACTTTGAGCGAATATCAGTTTGCCGGACTGCTGCGCGGCTCGCGGACGGAGCTGGTGAAATGTATCGGCAACGATTTGCAAGTGCCTGCCCGTGCAGAAATCGTATTGGAAGGCGTGATTCATCCAAATGAAACCGCGTTGGAAGGCCCATACGGCGACCACACCGGCTATTACAACGAGCAGGACCATTTCCCTGTGTTTACGGTCGAGCGCATTACCATGCGTGAAAACCCGATTTACCATTCCACCTACACGGGCAAACCGCCCGATGAACCCGCCGTTTTGGGCGTGGCGTTGAATGAAGTGTTCGTACCGCTTTTGCAAAAGCAGTTCCCCGAAATCACCGATTTCTACCTGCCGCCCGAAGGTTGCTCCTACCGCATGGCGGTGGTCAGCATGAAAAAACAATACGCCGGACACGCCAAGCGCGTGATGATGGGCTGCTGGTCGTTCCTGCGCCAGTTTATGTACACCAAATTCATCATCGTGGTCGATGACGATGTGGATGTACGCGACTGGAAAGAAGTCATCTGGGCGGTAACCACGCGCATGGACCCAGTACGCGACACCGTTTTGGTAGAAAACACGCCTATTGACTACCTCGACTTCGCCAGCCCCGTCAGCGGACTCGGCGGCAAAATGGGGTTGGATGCGACCAACAAATGGCCGGGAGAAACCGACCGCGAATGGGGGCGTGTGATCAAAAAAGACCCTGCTGTTACTGCCAAAATCGATGAGATTTGGGAGAGTTTGGGTTTGTAGATGTCGGATTTATTGGAATTTCTACTTCAAATATTGATGGAAATAATTGAGTCTATGTTTGAGGGGACGATAGAAATATTGAGGCTCGATTGGAGAAAAAGAAAACTCTCCAAAAAAGGCTTGATAATGTTGGCGATATGGTTTGCCATTATTGTTGCACTGATTGTGTATATGGTCATTCCTCAGTAAACATCTTATTCTGACAAGGCATCTGTTAAAAGGCCGTCTGAAACTTTTGGGGTTTCAGACGGCCTTTGACTTGAAAACCTAGCGTGGTTTGAGCCACTTCCATTGTTCTTGTATGGTTTCTTGCAGGGCTTTTTGTTTTTCTGCAGGCGTGTTCATGCCATTGGTCAAGCGGCTGTAGTCGAGGGTAATGGAAGGGTTTTGTACGGTTCCGCCGATTTTTAGGGGAATCGGTTTGTTTTTAGGTTGCAGTACGTTGCTGATAAGCAGGTTTTCCGATAGCTTTTGGGTATTCAAATCGGTATAGCCGCTGCTGACAACGTGCAGGCTGTCGGAAAACAGTTCGGTGTTGATATGATGGCTGATGCCTTTCTCGATTTCGCTATTGAGGGTGAAATGATGGAAAGGGGTTTTGAGGTTGCTGTTGTCGATTTTTTCCGAAGAAATGCCGTTTTTCAGAATGCTGTCCATATCAATGCCGTGCCATGCGCCGTTGGTAATATCGAGGAACAGGCTGCCGTTTAGGGCTTGTATCATTTGGGCGCGGTCGTTACCGGTGGTTTTAATGTCGATAACGGCGTCGCCGCTGCCGCTGAAGCTGTGGAAACCGAACAGGTCTTGCAGCAGCGGCTGAATTTGTATGCCTTTTGCGTTTTGCTGAAGGTGGTAGGAAGCAGGTTGGGTCGCCGCAATACTCAGGCCGCCCTCGGTTTTGCCGCCATAAAGCCCGGCTTTGAAACGGTGCAGGGCGATATGTTCTTTATCGGCGGTGAGCAGGGATTCGATGTTTTCTAATTGCAGGCCGGCGGTTTGAATGCTGCCGATTTGGAGGTTGGCCTCAATATCGGGCAACCAGGATTTGGCCAGCAGGGAAGGAAGGTTTAGTGGTGGCTGGGTTTTCAGATCTTCCAAGTAAGGGGTCAGATTGAGTTTTTGTAAGGCGATACCGGCGTCAAGGTGCGGACGCGGTTGGGTATCGCGTTGGTATTTAAAGGCCAAGGCAAGGGCTTGTCTGTCAAATGCGCCTTTCAGACGGCCTTCCCATGTATTGAGGCTGAAATTGGCCTGTCCTTCGAGTGTACTGATAAATCGGGGGCGGGGAAGACGGTTGATGGTGTCTTGCAGGGTGCTGAGGTGCAGTTTGGGTGCATCGATGCCTTTGCCTTTTTGCCAAACCAACGGGCTGGAAAAGGTAAAGTTGGTTTGGAGGCGGTCGTTTTTATGGCTGCCTTTGAGTTCAAAATTGGCGGCGGTCAAAACGGTTGGATAGAGGTTGGCTTTGTCCAGTTTGAATGAACCGTCCCATTGGTTGTTTTCACTGCCGGCGGTCAATGCGCCGTTGAGTGTGTTGAGGTGCAAATAACCGTTTTTGAATTGCAAGAGGGGCGAACGTGCGTTGATATGCAAGTTTTGATAGTCGCTTTCGGCTTGCAGATTGAAGTCGCGGAAAAGGGCGGTTTGGTTTTGCCAATTAAGGCTGCCTGCGATTTGGGCATCCAGCTTGTTTTTGAGCAATACGGTTTGCAGGTTTAATTTGAGGGCGGGAACGCTCCAGCCGGCATCATCTTGTACAAGATGTCCAATGCCTTGCCAACTGATGGGGTTGCCTATGTTTTGCAGTGTGCCGCTGATATCGAATGGACGGCCGTCTGAATCTGCTCTGCGCAGGGAAAATTGCAGATCGTTTAAGACAATATCTTGCTCTTTATTGTGATAGCGTATGCTGCCGCTATTGATGATGATGCGGTTGAGCTGGAAGCTTTCTTTTGATGCATGGTTTTGTTGCAGGCAGGCAGGCAGGTGGTTTTTGGGACCCAGCGTCAGCGACGGATTGGAAAGAATCCATTTTTCAAGAATGGGGGCGTCTGACCATAGGCTGCTCCAGCCAAAGCCCATTTTGGACTCGGCAATGCTCAGCGTCGGCGTGTCTGGTTCGGAAGATGAAAGGCTGAGATCTTTTAAAATAAGCGTAGGGCGCGGCAGCCATTTTCTGCTGATATTGGCGTTGTATTTGACTTGGCAGCCATGGGCGGAAAAGTTTTTCTGTATGAATGCGTCGATGTTTTCTGTATTGAATATGCGGAACATTAA
>NZ_JBQCTZ010000122.1:0-10778 GCF_051963715.1 Neisseria sp. P0001.S005
GGCTTTAAGCTTAAATGATGTGGAAAAAATCGCAAAACTCTCGCGCCTCACTTTAACGGACGAAGAAAAAAACAAAATGCTTGCCGAGTTGAACGACATTTTCGCCATGGTTGAAAACATGCAAAGCGTCAATACCGACGGCATCGAACCCATGGCGCATCCGCACGAAGCCGCTTTGCGCCTGCGCGAAGATAAAGTGACTGAAACCGACCACGCTGCAGAATATCAGGCTGTTGCCCCCGAAGTGCGCAACCGCCTGTATATCGTTCCTCAAGTGATTGAGGAATAAGGTTTCAGACGGCCTTTGCTTATCGGCAAACCCCTATTGCAAGGCCGTCTGAAAGGATATTCTGTTCAGACGGCCCGATTTATTGATTTAAACGGATGTTTTCAATATCTGTTTTGAAAGCAAAAACTGTTTTATAGAAAGTACGGCACAATGACCGCTTACACGCTCAAACAAGCCAGCAGCCTGCTGCAATCCAAACAAATTTCCGCAGTCGAATTGGCGACCGAATATTTGGCCGCTATTGCTGCGAAAAACCCTGCCATCAATGGCTATGTGACCATCGATCAAGATAAGACCCTTGCTGAGGCCAAAGCAGCCGATGCGCGTATCGCGGCCGGTAATGCAACGGCTTTGACCGGTGTGCCGGTTGCTTACAAAGATATTTTCTGCCAAACAGGTTGGCGCAGTGCATGCAGCTCCAAAATGTTGGATAACTTTGTTTCTCCTTATACTGCCACTGTGGTGCAAAACTTGTTGGATGCCGGCATGGTTACTCTTGGCCGCACCAATATGGACGAATTTGCCATGGGTTCGACCAATGAGACTTCATTCTACGGCGCAACCAAAAACCCATGGAATCTTGAGCATGTTCCCGGCGGTTCGTCAGGCGGTTCGGCTGCTGTGATTGCGGCGCGTTTGGCACCGGCTGCGTTAGGTTCGGATACCGGCGGTTCTATCCGCCAGCCAGCATCGCATTGTGGCATTACCGGCATCAAGCCGACTTACGGTACGGTTTCACGCTTTGGTATGGTTGCTTATGCTTCCAGCTTTGACCAAGCCGGTCCTATGGCGCAAACGGCCGAAGACTGCGCGATTTTGTTGAACGCCATGGCCAGCTTTGACGAGCGCGATTCCACCAGCTTGGAGCGCGACAAAGAAGACTACACCCGTGATTTGGACAAGCCGCTCAAAGGTTTGAAAATCGGTTTGCCTAAAGAATATTTCGGCGAAGGCGCGGATGCCGATGTTCAGACGGCCTTGCAAAGTGTTATCGATTTGCTCAAAGCTCAAGGCGCAGAGACTGTTGAAGTTTCCCTGCCGCAAACATCATTGTCGATTCCTGCTTATTACGTTCTCGCCTCTGCTGAAGCAAGTACCAACTTATCCCGTTTCGACGGCGTACGTTATGGCCATCGTGCAGCGCAATTCGGTGATTTGGAAGAAATGTACAGTAACACCCGTGCCGAAGGTTTTGGCAGCGAGGTCAAACGCCGTATCATGATTGGTACTTATGTATTGAGCCATGGTTACTACGATGCTTATTACCTGAAAGCGCAAAAACTGCGCCGCCTTGTAGCCAATGATTTTCAGACGGCCTTTAGTCAATGTGATTTCATTCTTGCGCCGACTGCGCCGACTGCCGCGCCGAAACTTGGCAGCGACATCCACGATCCTGTGCAAATGTACTTGTCCGATATTTACACCATCGCCGTAAACCTTGCCGGTTTGCCTGCATTGACTCTGCCTGCCGGTTTCAGTGCAAACGGTCTGCCGATTGGTGTGCAATTTATCGGCAACTATTTCTCCGAAGCCAAAATTTTGGGCGCCGCACATCAAGTTCAACTGAACAGCGATTGGCACACCAAAGCGCCGGAATAATGTTTTAGGGTCTTGATGATTCAAGGCCGTCTGAAAATAAACCATATAAAAGCGCCTGAATGTATTGAGGTGCTGCATATTATAGATATTTAAAAACATGACAGCCACCGACTTCATTCAAATCATTGGGACAGCCGCGTTTGCCATTTCCGGCTATTTAGTCGGCTACAACAAGCGTTTGGATGTACTCGGTGTCGTCATTACTGCGTTACTGACGGCTGTCGGCGGCGGCATGATACGCGATGGCTTGGTCGGCCGGATTCCGCAGGTGTTTTTGCAAACCGATGCGCTGATAGTCGTATTTGCCACGCTTGCCATCGCATGGTTGATAAGGGTGCAACGTTATCGCAGCACCTATTTGGCCGCTGCTTTTATTATTGCCGATGCCATTGGTTTGGCAGCGTTCAGCATTACCGGCGCACAAATCGGTATGGCTTTGCAGCTTAATTTGTTCGGCGTTATTTCTTTGGCTTTTGTGACTGCCGTTGGTGGCGGTATTGCGCGCGATATTTTGGTCAATGATGTGCCGATGATTTTGCGCACCGACCTTTACGGCAGCGTAGCCATTTTGATTGGCGGACTGATTTATCTGTTCGGGCATTTGGGCTGGATTAATATTTTTACGTTAAACCTGCTCTTTGCTGGCGGATTGTTGTTTCGCCTGACTGCATACCGTTTCCATTGGCAACTGCCCGGTTTCCAACGCCGCAGGAAATAAACTTATCTTACAGACGGCCTATTATGGTGTTTTATTCAGGCCGTCTGAAAAACGAATCACTCATTTAACCGATTAACTTTTTTTCGACAGAAAGACCCTTATGACTTGGGAAACCGTAATCGGACTGGAAATCCACGTCCAACTCAACACCCAATCCAAAATCTTCAGCGGCGCATCCACTGCATTCGGTGCCGAGCCTAATGCCCACGCCAGTGTGGTTGAGTGTGCGTTGCCGGGCGTATTGCCGGTAATGAACCGCGAAGTCGTCGAAAAAGCCATCAAACTCGGTTTGGCTTTGGATGCGAAAATCAATCAGAAAAACGTGTTCGACCGTAAAAACTATTTCTATCCTGATTTGCCGAAAGGCTATCAAATCAGCCAGTTGGATTTGCCGATTGTTGAACACGGCAAACTGGAAATCGTGGTGGGCGATGAGGTTAAAACCATCAATGTTACCCGTGCGCACATGGAAGAAGATGCGGGCAAATCCGTACATGAAGGTTTGAACGGTGCTACCGGTATTGACTTGAACCGTGCCGGTACGCCTTTGTTGGAAGTTGTCTCCGAGCCTGAAATGCGTTCTGCAGCCGAAGCTGTGGCATATGCTAAAGCGTTGCACGGTTTGGTGACTTGGCTGGATATTTGCGACGGCAATATGGCGGAAGGCTCGTTCCGTGTTGATGCCAATGTGTCTGTACGGCCAAAAGGTCAAGCAGAGTTCGGCACACGCCGTGAAATCAAAAACCTCAACTCTTTCCGCTTCTTGGAACAAGCCATCAATTATGAAGTGGAAGCGCAAATCGAAATCTTGGAAGACGGCGGTAAGGTACAGCAGGCAACCATGCTGTTTGACCCTGAAAAAGGCGAAACCCGTGTGATGCGTTTGAAAGAAGATGCGCACGATTACCGCTATTTCCCAGATCCGGATTTGCTGCCGGTCATTATTTCAGACGGCCAGTTGCAAAAAGCCAAAGAGCAAATGCCTGAATTGCCACATGAAATGGCGGCGCGTTTTGTTGCCGATTACGGCGTGTCTGACTATGATGCGCGCCTGTTGACTGCCAGCCGCGTTCAAGCTGCCTATTTTGAAGAAGCAGCCAAAGCCTGCGGCCAAGGTAAATTGACGGCGAACTGGATGAACGGCGAGCTTGCCGCTACCTTGAACAAAGAAGGTTTGGAATTGGCTGAAAGCCCGATTACGGCTTCACGTCTTGCCGAGTTGGTTGCTAAAGTTGCAGATGGAACATTAAGCAGCAAATTGGCGAAAAAAGCTTTTGAAGCAATGTGGGCCGAGCCTGAAGCAGGTATTGCCGAAATCATCGAAAAACATGGCTTGCAACAGATTACCGACACTGGCGCAATTGAAGCGATGGTGGACGAAGTGTTGGCAAATAATGCGAAAGCCATTGAGCAATTCCGTTCCGGCAATGAAAAAGCCTTAAATGCGATTGTCGGCCAAGTGATGAAAGCAAGTAAAGGCAAGGCTAATCCGGCTCAGGTTCAAGAGTTGATTAAAGCTAAGTTGGCTTGATAGATAGGACAGGCCGTCTGAAAAATAGGTCTTATTTTTCAGACGGCCTTTATTTTTGATTCTAAAATTATTCTAAAATACTATGACACATACTATTACCTTATCAGATCAAATCACATTTACGGCGAATGAGGACGAAACAGTTCTTGCCGCCGCAACCCGTCAGAATTTAAATTTGCCTCATTCTTGTAAAAGTGGAGCCTGCGGACAATGTAAGGCCGAGTTGATGAGTGGCGAATTTGAAATGGGCGATCATATCGATAAAGCCATCAGTGAAGAAGAAAAAGCGCAGGGTAAAGTGTTATTGTGCTGTACCACTGCGAAGAGTGACCTCAAAATTAATGTGCCGGGTTTTAATCAAAATGCTTTGCCAGTACGCACATTGCCGGCACGTATTGAAAACATTGAAATCAAACACGATGTTGCTTTGCTCAAACTGGCTTTGCCTAAAGCGCCGCCATTTGCATTTTATGCCGGACAATATATTGATTTGCTGCTTCCCGGCAATATCAGCCGCAGCTATTCAATCGCCAATTCGCCTGACCAAGAAGGCGTTTTGGAGCTGCATATCCGCAAACGTGAAAACGGCGTATGCTCAGAAATGATTTTTGGTGCCGAGCCTAAAATCAAAGAAAAAGGCATTGTCCGCGTTAAAGGCCCATTGGGTACGTTTACTTTGCAAAAGGACAGCGATAAACCGATTATTTTGTTGGCAACGGGTACAGGTTACGCACCTATCCGCAGTATTTTGCTTGATTTGATTCATCAGAATAGAGAACGTCAGGTTCATTTTTACTGGGGGGCACGTCAGCAGGAGGATTTGTATGCATTGGAAGAAGTAGAAGCATTAATAGGCCGTCTGAAAAATGCGAAATTCTCGCCTGTTCTTTCTAAGTCTGATTCCGATTGGAAAGGGGAGAATGGATACGTGCAAAACGTTGCCGCACAAAATTATCCTGATTTAAGCCAATATGAAGTTTATGCTTGCGGATCACCAGAGATGACCGAAAGTGCGCATGGTTTACTGACTCAAAAATGTGCTTTACCGGAAGATGCCTTCTTCTGTGATGCTTTTTCACCGGCATAGTGATGTGTATACAGGATTTATATGTTTGAATGCAGGTGTTAAGAGTAGAATTTGATGGCAATCTGTTTGAAAAAGAGTGTGTTTTTGTACACTCTTTTTTCTATGTGAGAGTTATTGCATAGATGTTTATGGCTTGAATAACTATTTTGTTATCAAAATTGAATTTATGTGTTTATGATAAAGAAAAAGGCCGTCTGAATATTTCAGACAGCCTTTGTTTTGAAGCAAGTATTAGCTACCGATCAGTTTCAAACGTTGACCAGGAGTCACAGTACGGGTATTGCGGTTCCAACGGCGGATATCGTTAATATCAACATTGAAACGGCTGGCGATGGTGTTCAGGGTATCGCCTTTGCGTACAGTGTAGGAAACGTTTTGAACCGGGTTGCTGCGGACTTTTGCCGGAGCGGCTGTAACACGGAGGATTTGGCCTTTTTTGATATTGTTGCCTTTGATATTGTTGGCAATAATCAAATCGGCTACGCTCAGGTTATAGCGTTTGGAGATGTTAAACAATGTATCGCCATCTTCCACACGGTGGGTACCCGCTGCAAGTGCTGCAGTTTGTGTGTTTTGCTGACCGCTTACACGGGCAAGACGCGCATTGATACGGTGTTGTTGTTTAGCCATATTGGCTGCGATGCGTATCGTGCGTGCGCTTTCGGCGGTAACAACAGTTTGAACTTGTTTGCTCTCCGGTGTGGCCTCGGCAACAGTCGCTGAAGATTCCTCTGCTGGTCGGCTTTGTACCAATGCCATCAGGTCGTCATGCTCTTCTTGCGCCGGCGCAGCGGCAACAGTTTCAACTACAGGAGTAGTGGCTACATCGTTTGCGGCAACAGTCGGCGCGGTCAAGTCTGCAGGGATGGCTGATTTGGGTGCTTCTGTAACATTTTTAGCAATGGTCTCGGTAGTCGCATGGGTCATGGCTGCAACTGGAGCAGGCACTTCCGCATTTGCAACTTGAGGTTGGGCTTTGGCTTCTGTTACCACTACGGAAGTAACGTTTTCAGTTTTGCTGCGTGCAATAAAGTCAACCGGTTTGCTGGACTGTGGAACAACAGGAGCAACAATATTGGTCACGGTAGTTTGAGCAACTTTAACCGGTTCTGCTACGCTGGAAGCAATAATTGGAGACATAGCCGGCATATTGGATTGGTAAGTATCCGGAGTATTGTCTTTGTCGATAAAGTTAATAATGTCTTGACTCTGGGTAGCTGAGTTTTTAGCCACCAAAATGCTGCGGCCTTCAGAAATGGCGCTACCGCTTAGGCCGTTGAGGCGCTTGAGTTCGGCTACGCTCATGCCGGTATCGTTGGCGATGGCATTAAGCTTTTTGTTACCCAAAGAAGTATAAATATCCCAAGACATCAGGGTATCTGGATTGGCATTGCGGTAGTTCTTCTCAAATGCGGAAACCGCAGAAACCGGCAACAACAGGCGACGGTTATTTTTAGGGATGAATACCGGGGCATTGAAACCTGGGTTGAGTGCCAACAGTTCGCTTTCGCTGATATTTGCAAAACGAGCAATTGTGCTGTTATCAATAGGTTTGTCGATGCTGACAGATTTGAAATACGGCTGATTGCTGATTTCGCTGATATTCATACCGAAGGTTTGCGGATTGGCAACGATATTGCGGACGGCCAAAAGTTTGGGAACGTAGTTGCGTGTTTCGTTCGGCATACGCAGGTTTTCGTATGTCGGCTCCAAACCTTGCGCACGGGCGCGGTTTACGGCGCGGCCGACGTTACCTTCGCCCCAGTTGTAAGCGGCAAGGGCCAAAGACCAGTCGCCGAACATGCCGTGCAGGTATTGCAGATAGTTCAGTGCGGCATCGGTAGCGGCGTAAATATCGTGGCGGCCGTCATACAAAGGTGTTTTTTCCAAGCCGAAGTGGCGGCCGGTAGCCGGCATAAATTGCCACAGGCCGGATGCGCCGACGTGTGATTTGGCTTTGGTTACGAATGCGCTTTCAATGAAAGGCAGCAAAGCGATTTCAGCAGGCATATTGCGTTTTTTAACTTCATTGGCAATATGGTACATATAAGGTTTGCTGCGGGAGATGGTGCGGTCGAAATATGCACTGTTTGCAGCAAATTTGTTCTCATGGCGGCGAACCAGTTCTGTGTTAACTTCGTTGATGCGGAAGTCTTTACGCAATGATGCCCACAAGCTGCCAGAGCCGAAAGTTTGTGCTTTGGCTTGGTCGAGCAGGGAGGAGTTGAGGCGCATCATGGCCATGCCGACTTGATTGGGCGTAGCGTTTTGCGCGTAGGCTGTAGCGGAAACTGCCGACAGGCTTGAAACGGTCAGAGCGATGGTTTTTAGTTTTGCCATAGTAAATAGAGTTATCAAATATATAATAAAATTCCGTCCTTTCGATGGTATCGTTTCAGCATTCAATCGTCAAGTCGGGCAGGGAATTTGCTTGTATGATGTGGTCGTGGTGTTAAAATTCTGTCACACAAGTCGGGATGCATAGGGGAGCCTTTAATGGAAGTTTTTTTTATGCAAACGCCAATGGGGCAATATCTTGCTCAAAAAGAGGCGGATTTTTTCAGACGGCATTTGCAGTATTTGAATAGGCAGGTGGCGGTTCAATTGGGCGGTGTATGGCAGAGGCCGTCTGAAAACATGCTTGTAGTGCCTCGCGATGTGCGGATGGATGCTGAAATGTTGGCATTTGAAACGCATTCCGTGGATGTGTTATTGATGCCCCATCTTTTGGAAGTTTCATCTGCAGATTTGGTGTTGCAAGAGGCGTTTAGGATATTAAAACCTGAAGGCAGGTTGATTTTGACGGGGTTCAACCCTAAATCTTTGTGGGGATTGAGCTCGTGGTTTGATGGTAAAAGACTGCCTATGAAATCTCAATGCTTGGCTTTGGCTGAGTTGAAACGAAAAACTGCCACTATTGGTTTTGAAATGGAATATGGGCAGTTTATGGATTATCTGCCAGCGGTAAATTCGTCATCTGCTTTGAAGTTTTGGCAGTTTATGGAAAAGGCAGGGGATAGGTGGTGGCCTCAGTGTGCGGCAGTGTATGGTGTGGTTTTAACGAAACATCTGATTGGTGTCCATCCTTTGCCTGAATTGGAATCTGCATTCGATGGCAATACGGTTGCTTTAAGTACGGCACGTTTGGCCGAATAGTTTTCAGACGGCCTATATATAATGATGAATTTGGAGAATAATGATGCCTGAATTACCTGAGGTAGAAACGACTTTACGCGGAATTGCGCCGCATATTGATGGCAAAAAGATAGAAAAAGTCATTATTCGCCAGTTTAAATTGAGATGGCCTATTCATCCAAACTTAGCGCAAATTTTGGCCGGCCGCAAAGTTTTGGCATGCAACCGACGTGCGAAGTATTTGATTATTACTTTTGAAACGGGTATTTTACTTATTCATTTGGGTATGTCCGGCAGTTTGCGGATTTTTACCGCTGATGATGAGCGTATCGCCACGCCGGATAAACACGATCATTTGGATTTCGCATTTGATGACGGTACCGTATTGCGTTATCACGATCCGCGTAAATTTGGTGCGGTGTTGTGGTATGAAGGGGTTGCCGAGCATCATCCGCTGTTGGAAAAGTTGGGGCCGGAGCCGCTTTCGGACGATTTTGATGCAAATTACCTGTATCTGAAATTGAAAAACCAAAAGCGTGCAGTCAAATTAGCGCTGATGGATAATGCAGTGGTGGTTGGTGTCGGTAATATTTATGCGAATGAAAGTCTGTTTAAGGCAGGTATTTCGCCATTGCGTCCGGCGAATAAGCTGACCAAGAAAGAATGCGCATTATTGGTGGAAACCGTTAAAGCGGTTCTGCAAAGGGCGATTGAAACCGGCGGTAGTACGCTGCGGGACTTTGTCAATAGCGATGGTAAAAGCGGCTATTTCCAGCAGGAATATACGGTCTATGGCCGTCATAACGAGCCTTGCGTTCAGTGTGGCGGGTTGATTTTTAAAGAAACTTTGGGGCAGCGTGGAACATTTTATTGTCCAAATTGCCAGAAATAGTTTCAGACGGCCTTAAATGTCAGAGGCCGTCTGAAAATAATGAATACCATACAGAAGAAATTTTATGTCTAAACAAAAAGCTCCTTTTTTTAAACGACTGGGCAGGCTTTGCCGTTTGGCGGCTTGGTTGTTCCGAACCGGTCGGAATTTGCGTGCCATCGATGGCAATAATGCAGAGGAACGCAATCATGCGGTGGTTGTTTTGGGAAAAGGCGCATTGGATGCTTTGGATATCGAATTGGAAATCGGCGTACCGCCTCAAGGAAATGTGAGCGGTACTTTGGTGGTGGCTAACCATGTGTCTTGGTTGGATATTTTTGCCATGAGCGCCGTTTATCCGAGTAGTTTTATTGCGAAACAGGAAATCAGCGGTTGGCCGGTTTTGGGGAAAATGGGTAAGAATGCCGGCACGGTGTTTATTAACCGTAATTCCCGCCGTGATGTCGAGCCGATTAATCAGGCGATTTGTGCGGCATTGAAAGCAGGGCAGAATGTAAGTTTTTTCCCCGAGGCGCGCACTTCTTCCGGCTTGGGTATTTTGCCGTTTAAAGCAGCCCTGTTTCAATCGGCTATTGATGCGAAAGCGCCGATTCAGGCGGTAACCTTACGCTATTATGATGGCGAAGGACAACGGACGGATTTGCCATCCTATGCGGAGGTAAACCTGTTTCAATCTTTATGGCGTATTGTTTCGATGAAGAAAATCCGTATCCGTTTGGATTTCTCGCCTCAATACAAACCGACAGATATGCCTGATAAAGACCGCTATGCTTTGAAGGATATTGCGGAAACAGCCATCGGCGAAATTGTGGCTTCAGATTCGCCCATTCAGCCCTTACCTAAAAAATAATTTCAGTCAGGTACTTGTTTTATTTCAGATGGCCTTCATTTAGAAGAATAGCTGTTTTCGGTTTAATTGAATTGATAGTTTGATGTAATTAATATTATTTGAACTATAAATTATACAAATCGATAAGCCTGCATTAAAATGCAAGCATTGATTCATTTCTCAAACCCGAATTTTTAAGGAGCTTAAAAATGGCTTTGCAAGATCGTACCGGTCAAAAAGTACCTTCCGTAGTATTCCGCACTCGCGTTGGCGACACTTGGAAAGATGTTTCTACTGATGATTTGTTCAAAGGCAAAAAAGTAGTCGTGTTCTCTCTGCCTGGCGCATTTACTCCAACTTGCTCTTCTTCTCACCTGCCACGCTACAACGAATTGTTTGGTGCGTTCAAAGAAAACGGTGTTGACGCAATTTACTGCGTATCTGTAAACGACACTTTCGTAATGAACGCTTGGGCTGCGGAAGAAGAAGCCGACAACATCTACATGATCCCTGATGGCAACGGTGAATTCACTGAAGGCATGGGTATGTTGGTTGACAAAGAAGACTTGGGCTTCGGTAAACGCTCTTGGCGTTACTCCATGCTGGTTAACGACGGCGTGGTTGAAAAAATGTTTATCGAACCTGAAGAACCAGGCGATCCTTTCAAAGTGTCTGACGCTGACACTATGTTGAAATAC
>NZ_JBQCTZ010000123.1:0-10276 GCF_051963715.1 Neisseria sp. P0001.S005
TTCGGATTTGTTTTTCTCGTAGCGGTTCCACGCTTTTTCATGAAAATAAAAGACGACGGTATTGACGATGGGTTCGATCAAAGCGACCGCGCTGGAAACGCCGATACTGCCGGTCAAAATATAGGCGACACTAAATGCGACGCTGAAATGCAAAATAGCAAATGTAATGGTTTTAATCATGCTGTTTTCCTGATACATTGATGTTTTAATAGCTACATAATAATGATTATCAACTAATACGTATATTTTAAATCCTTTATCTTGATTTAGATTTTATAAATCGATATTTTATTTCTGATAGGAATTTTATGAACCCGCTCCATATTGTCGTCCTCGACCGCGATACCCTCGTCAACCGCACATTTGATTTTGATTTTCCACATACATTGAGTAGCTACGGCACAACCGAAGCGCACGAAACGCTGGAGCGCATCCGCGGCGCGGACATTGTGATTACCAACAAAGTCGTGATTTCCGCCCAAGCATTTGCCGAAAATCCACAACTCAAGCTGGTTGCCGTTACCGCGACAGGCGTCAACAATGTGGACGTTGAAGCTGCCAAACAAAACGGCACGGCAGTATGCAATATCCGCGCTTACGGCAATGAATCCGTGGCAGAACACGCGTTTATGATGATGATTACCCTGATGCGCAACCTGCCTGCCTACCAGCGCGACGTTGCGGCAGGCTTGTGGGAAAACTCGCCGTTTTTCTGCCACCTCGGCGCACCGATGCGCGATTTAAACGGTAAAACGCTGGCGATTTTCGGTCGCGGCAATATCGGTAAAACGCTGGCAACTTATGCTCAGGCTTTCAAAATGAATGTCGTGTTCGCCGAACATAAAAATGCCCAAAGCGTTCGCGACGGCTATGTTTCCTTTGACGAAGCCATCCGCTCCGCCGATGTCGTGTCGCTTAATTGCCCGCTCACGCCGCAAACGGCCAACATGATAGGCGAAGCCGAATTGCAGCAAATGAAACCCGGCGCCATCCTCATCAACTGCGGACGCGGCGGCTTGGTTGATGAAGCCGCTTTGGTTGCAGCGTTGAAATACGGCCAAATCGGCGGGGCAGGTTTTGACGTGTTGACACAAGAGCCGCCACGCGACGGCAACCCTCTGCTGAAAGCCCGACTGCCCAACCTCATAGTCACGCCACACATTGCATGGGCAAGCCAAGAGGCCGCCAACCGTCTGTTTGACATCCTTTTGGACAACATCAACCGCTTCGTGGCCGGTAATCCGCAAAATCTGGTTTAATCTATGGAAAACCTGTTGATAAGGTTGTGAATAATTTTAAAGGCCGTCTGAAATATTCAGACGGCCTTTATTAATCCTTATTTATTTCATAAAGTTATCTATCAAATAGGTTAAATCGTTTCATTCTTTGTTGTGGATAACCCTATAAAAAGGCCGTCTGAAATACTCAGACGGCCTTTTGTTTGCTCAGGCAAATTAAATATCGTATGTGGTTGAAGCGGTATCGCCGCCTTTGCCGGTCCAGTTGGTATGGAAGAACTCGCCGCGCGGTTTGTCGGTACGCTCGTAAGTGTGCGCGCCGAAGTAGTCGCGTTGCGCTTGCAGCAGGTTGGCCGGCAGACGCTCGGAAGTGTAGCCGTCAAGGAAGGTAATGGCGGAAGCCATGCAAGGCATCGGAATACCGCACTCGATCGCTTTGGCCACCACTTTACGCCATGCAGGCAGACAGGTTTCCAACACGTCTTTGAAATAAGGATCGGAACCCAAGAAGACCAAATCAGGATTGGCTTCGTATGCGTCGCGGATGTTGCCCAAGAACGCGCTGCGGATGATGCAGCCTTCGCGCCACAAGAGGGCAGTGTTGCCGTAGTTCAATGCCCAATCGTTGTTTTCGCTGGCTTCGCGGATGAGCATGAAGCCTTGTGCGTAGGAGATGATTTTGGATGCCAACAGCGCTTGGCGCAGGGCTTCGACCCATGCGGCTTTGTCACCGTCAACGGGGGTAACGGTTTTGCCGAACAAGCGGCCGGTTTGAACGCGTTGGTCTTTGAACGCGGATACGCAGCGGGCAAATACGGCTTCGGAAATCAGCGTCAACGGGATACCCAAATCGAGGGCATTGATGCCTGTCCATTTGCCTGTGCCTTTTTGACCTGCGGTATCGAGGATTTTTTCAACCAAAGGTTCGCCGTTTTCATCTCTGTAACCCAAAATCGCGGCGGTAATTTCAACCAGATAAGAATCCAGTTCGGTTTTGTTCCACTCGTTGAAGATTTGGTGCATTTCATCATAAGACAGGCCCAAACCGTCTTTCATGAATTGGTACGCTTCGCAAATCAACTGCATATCGCCGTATTCGATGCCGTTGTGCACCATTTTGACGAAATGGCCTGCGCCGTCGCGGCCGACCCAGTCACAGCAGGGTTCGCCTTGCGGGGTTTTGGCGGCAATGGCTTGGAAGATGGGTTTGACGGCGGGCCATGCGGCTTCGTCGCCGCCGGGCATGATGGACGGACCGTGACGCGCTCCTTCTTCGCCGCCGGAAACGCCCGCGCCGATAAAGCGGATGCCTTTTGCCGCCAGCTCGTGGGTGCGGCGGGTGGAATCGGGATAGTTGGCGTTGCCGCCGTCAATAATAATGTCGCCTTGTTCCAAAAGTGGGACAAGTTGCTCGATAAAGTCGTCAACGACAGAACCTGCGCGTACCATCATCATGATTTTGCGCGGTTTTTCCAATTTATCCACTAAATCTTGCAATGAATAGGCACCGATAATGTTGGTGCCTTTGGCTGCGCCGTTGAGAAAATCGTCTACTTTAGCGGTGGTCCGGTTGTACGCCACGACTTTGAAACCGCGATCGTTCATATTCAAAATCAAGTTTTGACCCATAACAGCCAAGCCGATGACGCCGATATCGCCTTTCATTGATGGAAGCTCCATTATTAATTTAATTTATCAGCCGTAACTCTATCTGATTTACAGAGGTTTAACAATCCTTAACTATCTAATTTTTTGAAAAGATACCTTTACGTTGCAGGCTTTGGCTGCGCGATGGGAAAACAAACTATAAATAAGATTTTAAATAATAAATAGATGATTATATTGAGTCGCGCATTTGTTTGTGTATAACTTTTATTCCTTTTTTAGTTCAATAAGTTGAATGCTAATTTTGGATGCGGATAAACCGCTGTTTGTCTTGTTGGCAGATGTGGATAATTTTGACATTTGGTTTGGCTCTGTGCATAACTTTCCGGCTATACACACAGCCTGCCGGTTTTATACCGAGCCCGAACGGAACTGTATGACGAGATAAACAGTCCAATCGTTTTTCATGTTTCAGACGACCTTTTGCATGTTTTATTCCTATTAAAGGTCGTCTGAAAATATCTCATCAAAAGGGAGTAGATATGAAATTTTCCTTTGGATTAAACCTGTTGGCAGTTTTGGTTTTGGCGGCGTGCGCGCACCAGCCTATGCAGAAACCTGATGCCGCGCCTGTGCCGACGGCTGTGGATAACCACGCGCCGGAACAAGGGACGGGGCTGACCGAGCAGAAATTGATCCGCGCCAAACATTATATGGCGGCGTCTGCCAATCCGTTGGCGACCGAGGCGGGATACGAGGTTTTGAAACGCGGCGGCAGCGCGATAGATGCGATGATCGCCATGCAGACGACCTTGGGCCTGACCGAGCCGCAGTCTTCCGGATTGGGCGGCGGTGCGTTTTTGGTGTATTGGGACAATAAGGCGAAAAAGCTGATAACGTTTGATGCCCGTGAAACAGTGCCGAAAGCGGCAACGCCAGAACTTTTCTTGGACGAAAACGGCAAACCGATGGGCTTTATGAAAGCAGTGGTCGGCGGCCGTTCGGTCGGTGTGCCGGGGATTCCGAAGCTGCTGGAAGATGTCCATAAGCGTTACGGCAAATTGCCGTGGGCAAGTTTGTTTAAGAAACCGATTACTTTGGCGGAACAAGGTTTTGCCGTTTCTCCGCGTATGGCGAAATCCATCGAGCAGAATCTGGAACCCTTGCAACGTTATCCGCAAACCGCCGCCTATTTCCTGCCTGACGGTAAGCCTTTGGCAGCGGGAACGGTGTTGAAAAACCCTGAATTTGCGCGTTCCGTACGCCTGTTGGCGGAAAAAGGCAGTGCGCCGTTTTATCAGGGAATGCAGGCGCAGAATATTGTCCGTGCCGTTACCGGTGCTGTGGATAATCCCGGCAAAATCAGTATGGCGGATTTGAAAAACTATCAAGTTATCGAGCGTCAACCGGTTTGTGCGCCGTATCGTAAATATGAAGTTTGTGGCATGGGTGCGCCAAGTTCCGGTGCCATCGCTTTGGGGCAGATTTTGGGCGTATTGCAAAATCAGGATATGAAGGCGTTGGGTGCGGAAAATATCCACAGTTGGCGCTGGATAGGCGATGCGTCGCGGATTGCTTTTGCCGACCACGATTATTATGTCGGCGATCCCAAGTTTGTGAACGTTCCGACCCGCGCCATGATTTCTCAGGCTTATTTGAAACCACGTGCCGAAGAAATCCGCAAAGCTGACAAGGCCTTGGAAACTATTCAGGCAGGCAAGTTCGGCAAGGAATACGCGCAAGGCATGGCGGTCGAGCTACCGTCCACCAGCCATTTGGTGGTTGTGGATAAAGACGGCAACGTTGTATCGATGACGACTTCGATTGAAAACGCATTTGGTTCGGGTCTGATGGCAAACGGTTATCTGCTTAACAATGAATTAACTGATTTTGCCTTCAATCCCGTCGGCGCGGACGGTAAAACAGTAGCAAACAGCGTGGCGGGCGGCAAACGGCCGCGTTCTTCGATGGCGCCGACCATTGTGATGAAAGACGGAAAACCTTATATGGCGGTCGGTTCACCGGGCGGCAGCCGCATTATCGGTTTCGTTGCTAAAACGTTGGTGGCGCATATCGACTGGGGTATGGACATTCAGACGGCAATCTCCCTGCCGAATATGCTCAATCGCGGCAGCCAGTATGAGATCGAGGATAAAACCGCGGCGGCGGATAAAGCGGCTGCGTTGGAAAAATTGGGCTACAAAGTCCAAATCCGCGATTTGAATTCCGGCGTACAAGGGATTTTAATCGGCAAAGACGGTTTGCTTGGCGGTGCCGACCCGCGCCGTGAAGGCAAGGTCATGGGCGATTGATTTTATCGGTTTTACATGCAAAGGCCGTCTGAAACCTAGTTGTTCAGACGGCCTTTTAGTTTGGGAAAATATATGGATAAGATGTGTATAAGAATAGAGTTAAATTTTAATATTTTTATTTTTCAATAAGATAAAATAGATGAATATGTGGATAATTATTTGTGGAAAACGACATAATTTAGGCCGTCTGAAAGGTTCAGACGGCCTTTGCATTGAACTGCGTTATCTATTTTCTATTTGGCTGCCGGCAATTCGTGAAAAGCGGTGGGCAAGTCTTCGTCATCGGCAAACTCAACCCATTCGTAAGCGGTTTCATCTGCCAAAACGGCACGCAACAGCGCATTATTGATGGCATGACCTGATTTGTAACCTTCAAATGCGCCGATAATCGGATGGCCGACAATGTACAAATCGCCAATTGCATCAAGAATTTTGTGGCGGACAAATTCATCGGGATAGCGCAAACCTTCCGGATTCAAAACATCCATGTCGTCAATCACGATGGCATTGTTCAAATTGCCGCCCAGTCCGAGATTGTGGGCGCGCATCATTTCCACTTCGTGCATAAAGCCGAAGGTACGGGCGCGGGCAATCTCATCGATATAGGATTTTCCTGCAAAATCAATCTCGAAAGTAGGTGCGCTGCGGTTGAATACGGGATGGTCAAATTCGATGGTTAAATTAACTTTAAAGCCGTCATAAGGCGTAAAGCGCACCCATTTTCCGGTTTCTTTGATTTCAACGGGTTTGAGGATTCTCAAAAAACGTTTTTGGGCTTTTTGATCTACCACGCCTGCATCTTGTAAAAGGTAAATAAACGGCAGGCTGGAGCCGTCCATAATCGGAATTTCAGGCGCGTTCAATTCAATCAAGGCATTGTCGATGCCATAGGCAGACAGAGCCGACATAATGTGTTCAATTGTGCCGATGCGCACACCTTTATCGGTAACGATAGTGGACGACAGGCGCGTATCGTTGATGAGGTAAGGCGTAAGTTTGATGGTTTCGCCCATTTCGCCGTCCAAATCGGTACGGCGGAAGGAAATCCCACTGTTTTCAGGCGCGGGGTGCAGGGTCAGCGCGACCCGTTCGCCCGAATGCAATCCGACGCCGGTTACGCTGATGGATTTTGCCAAAGTTCGTTGCAGCATAAACCGTCTCCTTAGTAATCATTGGTTTGATGTTTGGATAATACGATAAAAAGGAAAAAATAATCCATTATTTTTAATAGTATTTGCTAATGTAGGCGTTTCAGAACCATAGATTTTTCAGACGACCTTTTGTACCGGTAAGATTATCCACAATATGCCGTGTAATCCGAGTGGAAAAATCTGATTTTATCCACAGAAATATTCAAACGATTACAGATTATCCGACTTTGTTCTCACACAAAACAAAACTTGAACGCAGCCTTTAAATGAATACAACAATTTGATTATACAATCAGTAATCAGGTTATTCACAAAATAGGGACGTACTCATCATAATCACCATTTTTTTAAATAATTACATATTAATTTTGAAAACAGGCCGGAATTTATCCCCAAATATGGGAGCAAACCGTACCAATCTGTATTTTCAGACGACCTATTTCACGGTTTTTTTATTTAAATCAAACATTTTAAAAGTAGCGTCGTGTAATTCTAGGTAGTAGTTTTATTTCAGGATACAATAGCCCTTATTGAAATTTATCCCTTTCCCTACTGACAGGAGTAGCAAAATGAGTATTAAAGTAGCGATTAATGGTTTTGGCCGCATCGGTCGTCTGGCATTGCGTCAAATTGAAAAAGCCCAAGGTATCGAAGTCGTTGCTGTTAACGACTTGACTCCTGCCGATATGCTGCTACACCTCTTTAAATACGACAGTACTCAAGGCCGCTTTGAAGGCTCTGCCGAATTGAAAGATGATGCGATTGTTGTTAACGGCAAAGAAATCAAAGTATTTGCCAATCCTAATCCTGAAGAATTGCCTTGGGGCGAGCTGGGTGTGGACGTTGTCCTCGAATGTACCGGTTTCTTTACCAATAAAACTAAAGCTGAGGCCCATATCCGTGCCGGTGCGCGCAAAGTTGTGATTTCTGCCCCTGGCGGCAATGACGTGAAAACCGTTGTATACGGCGTAAACCAAGATATTTTGGACGGCAGCGAAACCGTTATTTCAGCCGCTTCTTGTACGACTAACTGTCTGGCCCCTATGGCTGCGGTATTGCAAAAAGAGTTCGGCATTGTTGAAGGCCTGATGACCACCATCCACGCTTATACCGGCGACCAAAACACCCTTGACGCGCCACACCGTAAAGGCGACTTCCGCCGCGCCCGTGCCGCTGCATTGAATATCGTACCGAATAGCACCGGTGCCGCTAAAGCCATCGGCTTGGTTATCCCTGAGTTGAACGGCAAACTTGATGGCTCTGCCCAACGTGTTCCCGTAGCCACCGGCTCTTTGACCGAACTGGTTTCTATTCTCGAACGCCCTGTTACCAAAGAAGAAATCAATGCAGCTATGAAAGCTGCCGCCAACGATACTTTAGGCTACACTGAAGATCAAATCGTTTCTTCCGACGTTATCGGTATCGAGTACGGCTCACTCTTCGATGCGACTCAAACCCGCGTGATGACTGTTGGCGACAAACAATTGGTGAAAACCGTTGCTTGGTACGACAATGAAATGTCTTACACTTGCCAATTGGTTCGTACCTTGGAATTTTTTGCCAGCAAAATCTAAAAAATAACAGGCTGAATCAATCAATCTGTGGATAATTAAAAGGCCGTCTGAACATTTCAGACGGCCTTTTGTGTGTAGATAGATTTAATTTGCAATCAGATTGTGGATAGTTTAATCACTGTGGCACATTTGTTTTCTATCCTAAACTGTACTTCATAGTCCGCAATATTCATTACATAAATCCGTTCGGGAATATCTTGATAGGCAGGGCGAGGATCTTGGGCAATACTTTGCTCAATGAGATGTTTTTCTTCTGTAGATAAATGTTCTGCAAGCGTACTTTCTGCCCAGACTACGTTCAATTCTTCAGGTTTGCCGCTGACAAAGCCTGATGATGCGTCAGGTTTGGATTCGACAAACGGGATGTAGGGTTTGATATCCACTACCGGAGTACTGTCCAACAGGTCTGCACCGCTGCAATAGATGCGGACAGGTTTGCCTGTTTCGATGCGCTCGAGTTTCAGCAGGGATAAACCGAGATGATTAGGGCGATGCGGGCTGCGCGTGGCAAATACGCCCATTTTTTGTTTGCCTCCAAGCCGTGGCGGACGCACCATTTGCGCCCAACCTTCATCCAATACGCCGTGGAAAATAAAACTTATCCACACATAGTCGAAATCTTCCAATCCCCGAACGCTGTCTGCGGTAAATTCAGGAGTGAGTTCAATGCAAATTTCTGCTGCAGGAACCAAACCGGGTTGGCGGGCAATGCCGAATTTTTGTTTGTAGGGGGAATGAACGGTTGCAATAGGCGTAATCGAATAGGACATAATTTGTGGATAAATATTCTGTGCAAACTGTCATCATATCACAGATGTTTTCCCACATTTTGCGGTAGTAATTTGTTATAATACAAAGCATTTATTCCAAACACCCGTACATTGGCAATAAATGCTTAATTTGAATAATATAAAATAAAATCAATAGGTTATATTAATACATGATTGTTTCTATCGATGTAGATGCACAAAAAACGTTTACGCCTTTGTGCCCGAAAGAATTGCCTGTTGCCGAAGGTCATCTGATTGCGGATGAACTCAATGCCCAAGCTGCATTGGCGGATTTACGCGTGATGACGAAAGATGCGCATCATGCCGCGGCAAAATGGCTTGTGGATAATCCTGTTGATATGTTAAAACCGACGGGTTTGCCGGATGCGGATTTGACTTGGGTGTCGCATGCGATGGTTGGAACATATGGCTATGAGTTGTTGGATGGCCTGCCTTCAGCCAAAGAATACGATTATTGCGTTTGGAAAGGCGTTGATCCTGAGTTACACCCCTACGGCGCATGTTTTCATGATATTGAAGAAAAGCTCAGTACAGGTTTGATCGAATGGTTGCGCTGTCAAAATGCAGATACAGTCATTGTTGGCGGTTTGGCAACGGATTATTGTGTGAAGACAACGGTTTTACAGTTGCTTAAAGGCGGGGCTTGGAAAGTCATCGTTAATCAGGCGGCTTGCCGCGGCATTGCTCCTGAAACGGTTGAATCTGCATGGCAGGAAATGCATTCTGCCGGAGCAGTTATTTTAGAAAACGCCGAAGAAATAAAAAAATACATTAATAATCAATAAATTATATTTAAGATTCTGTTGTTTCACGTGAAACATTTTTCAAAATATGAAGATTTTACTTGTCCGCTTGTCTAGTATGGGCGATTTAATTCACACATTGCCCGCAGTTGAAGATTTGGCGCGACAATGTCCTGAGGTAGAGCTCCATTGGCTGTGTGAGGCAGGGTTTGCAGATATTGCCCGCTTGCATCCTTTTGTCAAAAAAGTTCATGTAATGAAATGGCGACAATGGCGCAAACACCTTTTTCAGGCTGAAACGTGGCGTGAAATAGGCCGTCTGAAAACGGATTTACAGGCTGAATCTTTTGATTTTGTTTTAGATAGCCAAGGACTGATTAAAAGTGCATGCTTTGCCAAAATGGCGAAATCCCCTATTTACGGATTGGATAAACACAGCGCGCGTGAAAGTTTGGCTGCCTTTGAATACAGTAAAACGTTTGCCGTGCCGAAAGGCAAAAATGCGGTCTGGCGAAATCGCGAATTATTCGCCCGAGTATTTGGTTATACAATGCCTGAGACGCAGGTGTTTGGTTTGTCGGTTCCTGAATCAGGCCGTCTGAAAAATTTGCAATTCCCTTATTACGTTGCTTTGCATGCAACCAGTCGCGACAGTAAATTATGGCCGGTAGAACACTGGCGTGCATTATTGAAAAAGTTGAATGAAGAACAACAATGCAATGTATATCTGCCGTGGGGAAATGAAACCGAAAAAATGCGTGCCGAGCAGATTGCAAGTGATTTACCGTTTGCTTCGGTTTGCGACAAAATGAATTTATTACAGGCTGCATTTTTATTGAAAAACGCAGAGGGTATTATTGGC
>NZ_JBQCTZ010000124.1:0-10255 GCF_051963715.1 Neisseria sp. P0001.S005
TTGAAAGAAGGCGGCGAAGCAACATTCTACATCCCTGCTAAATTGGCTTACCGCGAAGTGGGTGCCGGCGATAAAATTGGCCCGAACGCTACTTTGGTATTCGATGTAAAACTGGTTAAAGTTGGCGCGCCTGATGCCGCTGCGCAACAACCTGTACAAGTTGACGTACAAAAAGTTCAATAATCCGAATCAAGGCTTACGCCCTTAAACAACGGATAAAAGGCCGTCTGAAAAAATTCCGTTTCAGACGGCCTTTGTTCCAAACAAACAAGGAATTATGATGAAAAATATCGTCATCCTTATTTCCGGACGCGGCAGCAATATGCAGGCGATTGTGAATGCCGATATTCCCGATGCCAACATTGCAGCCGTATTGAGCAACAGCGAGACCGCAGCCGGATTAGCATGGGCGGCAGAGCGCGGTATTGCCACCGACAGCTTGAACCATAAAAACTTCGACTCGCGTCTGGCATTTGATCAGGCCATGATGGAGAAAATCGATGCCTATCAGCCGGATTTGGTTGTATTGGCGGGCTTTATGCGCATTTTGACTCCGGAGTTCTGCGCCCATTATGAAAACCGCCTGATCAATATCCATCCGTCCATCCTGCCTTCCTTTACCGGTTTGCATACCCATGAGCGCGCATTGGAAGCAGGTTGCCGAGTGGCAGGCTGTACCATCCATTTCGTGACCCCAGAGCTGGATTGCGGCCCGATTATTTCGCAAGGCATTGTTCCTATTTTGGACGGCGATACCGCTGACGATGTTGCCGCACGCGTGCTGGCGGTTGAACACCAGCTGTTTCCGCAAGCCGTTGCCGACTTTGTTGCAGGCCGTCTGAAAATCGAAGGCAACCGAGTTTTGAATGCACAACGCAATGCCGCCGGTCAAAGCCTGTTGGCTTAATTAAAACACGATACACACAAGGAAAACATCATGAATCCGATTAAAACAACCCTGCTGACACTTTCCCTACTTACAGCCTCCATCGGCGCGCAAGCCGCTGAATTGCCGCAATCTGCCGTTTTGCAATACTCAGGCAGCTACGGTATTCCTGCGACCATGACCTTCACACGCAGCGGCAACCAATACAAAATCGTTTCTACCATCAAAGTACCGCTTTACAATATCCGCTTTGAATCCGGCGGCAGCATCGACGGCACGACCTTGCATCCGTCTTACTACAAAGATGTACGCGGCGGTAAATTGTATGCCGAGGCCAAATTCTCCGGCGGCAACATCACTTATGGTAAAGTAGGCGATTTGAAAACCGAAAAATCCGGCCCGGCCATGGATTTGTTCACTTTGGCATGGCAACTGGCCGCCAATGACGTGCGCCTGCCGTCAGGCTTGAGAATTACCAACGGTAAAAAACTGTATACCGTCGGTAGCATGAACAAAATCGGCAGCGAAAGCTATAAACTGAACGGCGGTACAACGCCTGTAAGCAAATATCGCGTCCGCCGCGGCGACGATACCGTTACTTACTCGTTTGCTTCCGATATCGACAATATCCCTGCGCAAATTAGCTATACCGATGACGGTAAAACCTACAACCTGAAACTGACTTCCGTCAAAATCAACGGTAAAGTAGTGAAACCGTAATCTTTATTTGCTCAAACAAGAAGGCCGTCTGAAAAGTTTTCAGACGGCCTTTTATTTTTACAGCAACACAATATCGTATTGTTCCTGCGTGTAGGCGGTTTCGACTGCCAGAGAAATCGGTTTGCCGATAAAGTCTATCAACATCGCCAGCGATTGCGATTCTTCGTCTAAGAACAAGTCGATGACATTCGGAGCAGCCAAAATGCGGAAGGCTTGGACATCGTAGCGGCGCGCTTCGCGGACGATTTCGCGTTGGATTTCGTAGCACACGGTTTGCGGCGTTTTCAGACGGCCTCGGCCTTGGCAGGAAGGGCAGGGTTCGCAGAGGATTTGGCTTAAGTTTTCACGCGAGCGTTTGCGGGTCAGTTCGACAAGGCCCAGACTGGTAAAGCCGTTGAGGGTGACGCGGGTGCGGTCGAAACTGAGAGCTTTGGCAAGCTCTTGCAGGACGGCTTCGCGGTGGACTTCCTGCGCCATATCGATGAAGTCGATGATGATGATGCCGCCGAGATTGCGCAGGCGAAGTTCGCGGGCGATGGTGTGGCAGGCTTCGAGGTTGGTGCGAAAGATGGTTTCATCAAAATTGCGCGCGCCGACAAAGCCGCCGGTGTTGACATCGATGGTGGTCATGGCTTCGGTGGACTCGATGATGAGGTAGCTGCCGAAGTTGAGGTTGACGCGCGGTTGGAGGGCGCGGGCGATTTCCTGCTCAATGTTGTGGGTTTCAAATAGGGGGCGTTCACCTTTGAACAGCTCGATTCTGCCCAATGCACCTTGAACGTATTGTTCGGCAAAATGGGTCATGCGGCGGTGGTTTTCAGTCGAGTCGACCAGGATTTTGTGCGTATCGAGGCTGAACATATCGCGCAAAACGCGCAGGCTCAAAGGCAAATCTTGATACAGCAGGGTTTCGGGCGGCTGAATTTTCGCTTGTTTTTGAATGTGTTCCCACACTTTGGTCAGATAGTTGATGTCTGATTGCAGTTGGTCATCGGAGGCGTTTTCAGCGTTGGTGCGAATGATGTAGCCGTGGCAGGCGTTTTCGGGCAGCAGGTTGTTGAGGCGCTCCCTCAGGCTGTTGCGTTCGGCATCGTCTTCAATGCGTTGGGAAATACCGATGTGGTCTTCTTGCGGAAGATGCACGAGGAAACGGCCGGCCAGTGAGATTTGGGTGGACAGGCGCGCGCCTTTGGTGTTGATGGGGTCTTTAATGACCTGAACCAAGACAGACTGGCCTTCAAAGAGCATGTGTTCGATGCGTTGGGTTTCATCCGGATTGCGGCGTTGTTCGAGGACGTCGACGATATGCAAAAACGCGGCGCGTTCCAAGCCGATATCGATAAACGCGCTTTGCATGCCGGGAAGGACGCGTTTGACGACGCCTAAATAAATATTGCCGACCAAGCTATGGCCGCTGTTGCGCTCGATGTGCAGCTCGCAGATATTGTTCTCTTCCAAAACAGCCACACGCGTTTCTTGCGGCGTAATGTTGACGAGGACGGTTTCAGACGGACGCACGGCGTCCTTGGGGATGGGGATTCCTGAAAGCATAGGGATACCTGATTTTGAATAGAAAAAATTTTGCGATGTGTTCTTCTCCAAAAAACAAATGGCAAAAGTCATTCTGCGAAAGCGCTTATCATACTTTAATTATGGTTTTTCCGCATCTGCACAAATGTTTATGGTCAAGAGGCCGTCTAAATGTTTTTTACAACCGTACGGCGGGAACACTTGTAAAATAACGCTTATGCCCATATAGTCATGAACATTGGTATTTTGGAAGAAATCATGCAAACCGTTACTGTTTATACCGGTCCATATTGCCCGTACTGCACCATGGCGAAAAGGCTGTTGCAGGCGGTGGGTGTGAAAGAAATCAACGAAATCCGCATCGACGGCAATCCAGAAGTTTTTGCCGAAATGCAGCAGCTTTCCGGCCAGCGCAGCGTGCCGCAGATTTTTATCAGCGATACCCATGTCGGTGGCTTTACTGATTTGTACCGCTTGCAGCAGGAAGGCAAGTTGGACGAATTACTGAATCCTTAACCCTTAACTTAGGAAAATAAAATGAGCGAAGAATTGCAACCCGTATTCAGCGTTGAGCGTCTGTATGTAAAAGACTTGTCTTTGGAAGTGCCTCACGCACCACAAATCTTCTTGGAACAAGGCGAACCTGAAGTGGATATGCGCGTTTCTACCGGCAACACCAAACTGGAAGACGGCTTCTACAGCGTTGACGTTACCGTGACCGTGACTGCCAAACTGAACGAAGAGCGCACCATGTTCTTGAACGAAGTAACCCAAAGCGGCATCTTCCGTCTGGAAAACATTCCTGAAGAAGACGTACAACTGCTGCTGGGCGTTGCTTGTCCAAACATCCTGTTCCCTTACGCACGCGAAGCCATTTCCAACAGCGTAACCCGCGCCGGCTTCCCACCTGTACTGCTTGCTCCGATCAACTTCGAAGCAATCTACCAAGAGCAACAGGGAGCTAACGCTTAATCGCGTTATACCTAAATTAAGGCCGTCTGAAACATTGTGTTCAGACGGCCTTTTTTTATCTAAAAATCAGGATATAAGAAAAAATCTATAACAAAAAGTTCATATATTAATGCATCAGGTATATAATGATTCCGCCTATCATTACTATTATATTTTAATTTTATAGATTAAATATCATTTAAAATTAATAAATTATAATTTTTATCAAGTAGGTAAGTAGATTCTATTAATTAAGGAAATAGTTGTGAAACCTGATTTTCAAATGAAAACAATTTGTTTGTTATTAGTACTGCCTTGCCAAACTGTTTTTGCAGATACAGGACATCAAGAAGTTGAACATGTAGACATGGATACGGTCAAGGTCAGTGGCAAACGGCAGGCACAAAGGAATACCGAGCGCAGTCAGTCTTATACAATCGGAACGATGGCAACGGCGACTGGGTTGCGTATTTCAGGCAAGGATACGCCGCAGTCGGTGAGCGTAATGACGCGTCGGCAGCTAGATGATAAAGCAATATATTCTTTAGAAGATGCAATGAAAAACACTACGGGAATCAACGTGGTTCGCGATTCGGGCCTACAAACTCGTTTTTTGTCTCGTGGTTTCTATGTTGATCAGATTGGTGAAGACGGTATTACTACTAATGTGTCTGGACGTTCGGGCTATACGGCAAAAATCGATGTCTCACCCAGTACAGACCTGGCTGTTTATGATCACATTGAGGTTGTCAGAGGTGCAACCGGTCTTACTCAATCCAATTCCGAACCGGGTGGAACCATTAATTTAATCCGTAAGCGGCCAACAGCTCTGTTTAAGCATACAGGTGAAATTAGTACTGACCATAGGGGCAGCAAGCGTTTGGCTTTGGATGTATCTGGAAGTTTGAATAATGAACATACGGTACGCGGTAGGCTGGTTGGTGTTCATGAGGATCACCGTTCTTTTAAAGAGGGTGTATGGAACAAGAAAGACATGGTTTATGGCGTGATCGATACGGATTTGAGTGATAACAGTATGCTGACTTTGGGCGGTACTTATCAAAAAAATAAAGACATTCCCGATTTTGCCGGCGTGATTTTACCTTGTGAGGATCAAAAAACTGCGGCCTTCAGCTCCAGTCCGGCCTGTAACAATCCTTTGAAATTGCCACGTAATACTTATTTGGGTGAAACCTCATGGTCACGCCTGAATGCTGATAAATACAATATTTTTTCCGGTTTCAAACATGTCTTTGACAATGGATGGCAACTTAATGCCGAAATTTCTTATACGCGTAACGATTCAGATGCCAAAGTCGGACAATTTTTTCTGAAAAACGAACACGCGGCAGGTATTTCAGCATCTGCGGCAACGGGTTTCTTAACCGAAAAGGGGGAGGTTATTCCTTTTGAGCCTAAAGACAAGGCGTTGGCAAAATTAAAAGAATATCGTGATGGCGTCACTAAAACATATGAAGAGAAAAAAGCAGATTACGTTGCCCATCATTTCGATGCATCTGCTTTTGAACAATATCGCTCCCAAAGGGTGGCAGCACGTCGGGCAGGTTTTGATCAATGTATGCAGGACATTGGTTTGGATTTCCTGTGCAACGACTGGCAGGATCCGGGTGTAGAAGTAGATAAAAAAGAGTTTGTTGATAAGGAGCTTGCAAAGCAAGGCATTATTAACAATGCAGAAGGCCTGTTTCCCAACCGTCTATACGACTCAGCATACAATCTTCGCCACACATACAACCGCCGTTACAACTTCATGCCGTTGCACTATACCAAACACGATGTGCAATGGGGCTTTAAGCTGGATCTGACAGGTAACTACCGCCTGCTTGGGCGTGAACATGATTTCTTTGTCGGCTATGCGTATAACAATGAAAAAATCCGTTCTGCTTATACAGAAATCTATCAAAACCGTTATTTTGTCCGTCCTCAAGGTTATGCAGGTGCAGGCAGTTGCGGCATTCATCCCGATGGTCCGGAGCGTAATCCTTTAGAAAAAGGCATTGTCGAACCAGATTGGCATATTTATAACGAAAAAGGTAATAACAAGATCTATGTGCCGGAATGCAGTGGCGCGCATGTTACCAAATATACTCCCCGGTTGGATGCGGAGGGCAAGCCTGTCTGGACAGTCAACGACAATGGTGAGCGCGTAATGGTGCAAGATCCTGTTTATGAATTGGATGCAAATGGAAACAAAATACAGGAGCGGGATGAAGAGGGAAATTTGAAATGGGCAAACCAATATCTGAAAACGCCGCTGTGGAAAACTGTTCAGGTTGCAGATGATCATGTTCCGGCGTTATACAATTATTCGAAATACCTTAACACGAATAAAACACATTCTTTGACTGTCAGTACCCGCTTTAATGCAACCAACCGCCTACATCTCTTGGGTGGTCTGCACTATACGCGCTATGAAACCACACAAGCCAAAGAAATGCCTGTACGCTACGGCCAGCCTGCTACGGCATTTCAAACTGAGAGCAGTAATAAAATCGACAAAGAGCATTACACCTCAAAAATGCAAAGCCATAGGTTTACGCCATATGCCGGTATTACCTACGACCTGACACCGCAACAAAGCTTGTATGCCAGCTATACTAAGATCTTTAAACAACAGGATAACGTTGATGTAACCAGCAAATCCGTTCTTCCACCACTCATCGGTACTAACTATGAAATAGGTTGGAAAGGGTCGTTCTTGCAAGGCCGTCTGAATGCTTCGCTTGCCTTGTTTGTCTTACAGCAGAAAAACCGTACCGTTGTCGATTTCGGATTTGTTCCTGATACTAGTCGTAACGGAGGTTCATTCCAAACCATCGCAAAACCTGTGGGTAAGGTTAAGAGCAGCGGTGCAGAACTTGAATTGGCTGGCGAATTGTCGGAAAGCTGGCGTATTTTTGTTGGCTACACATATAACAAAAGTAAGTATAAAAATGCTGCAGAAGTCAATGCGGAGCGGTTGGAGAAAAACACGACTGCCGATCCGTATAACTTCAGTAACTTCACGCCGGTACATATGTTCCGCCTCGGTACAAGCTACCGCTTGCCTCAAACTAAGTTGACCTTGGGTGGCGGAATATCCGCGCAAAGTCGCACAAGTAGCCTTTACAATATTCGCCAAGGAGGCTACGGACTTATAGATGGCTTTGTTCAATATGACTTTCACAAACACGGCAGAATCAGCCTGATCGGAACTAACCTGGCTGACAGGACGTATTTTGAAAATAACTACAACCGTACGCGAGGTCAAAACAATTTCTATGGTGAACCGCGGACAGTCAAACTGAAATTGGATTGGCATTTCTAGAGCGAATGGATAATCATTTGGTATGTGAACATTATTGGCCAAATTCCTGATAAAAGTATGGATTAAACATCCTTCTTTTTTGAAAGCTGTTTTCTAACAATGGCTGAAGTTGATTTGATAGCCGGCGTATTTTCAAATATTAATTTGTTTCAAGTATTCAGCTTTGAAGGCCGTCTGAAACATTGCGTTCAGACGGCCTTTTTGTTTTCGGATAAAATACAGCAAACTTTAAAATTAGCTGCCTTTTAAGATGACGCCCGAAACCCAAAAACAGCTCAAAATCACCGATGTTTCCGCCAAGAAGCTCGAAAAACTCAACCTCCACACCGCATGGGATTTGGTGTTGCACCTGCCGTTGCGTTATGAGGACGAGACGCACATTATGCCGATTAAGGATGCGCCGATCGGTGTGCCGTGTCAGGTCGAGGGCGAAGTCATCCATCAGGAAGTAACGTTCAAACCACGCAAGCAGCTGATTGTCCAAATTGCCGACGGTTCCGGCAGCGTCCTTTTTCTGCGCTTCATCCACTTTTACGCCAGCAACCAGAAACAGATGGCAGTCGGCAAGCGCATCCGCGCCGTGGGAGAAATCAAACACGGGTTTCACGGCGACGAGATGATTCACCCTAAAATCCGCGATGCAGAGAGCAGTGGTTTGGCGGAAAGCCTCACGCCGATTTATCCGACCGTAAACGGTTTGAACCAGCCCACTTTGCGCCGTATTATTCAGACGGCCTTGGACGTTACGCCGCTGCACGATACCTTGACCGATGCTTTATTAGGCCGTCTGAAACTGCCACACCTTGCCGAAAGCCTGCGCCTTTTGCACTCGCCGCCACCGAGTTTCACCATCCATCAACTTTCAGACGGCGCGCTGCCTGCATGGCAGCGGCTCAAATTCGACGAACTTTTGGCGCAACAGCTTTCCATGCGCTTGGCGCGGCAGAAGCGTGTCAGCGGCTCAGCCACGGCATTGGGCGGCGACGGCACATTGACTCAAGCCCTGCGCCACGCTTTGCCGTTTGCCCTGACCGATGCACAAGAAAAAGTTGTTTCCGAAATTTGCCGCGATATGGCGCAAACCCACCCCATGCACCGCCTGCTGCAAGGCGATGTCGGCAGCGGTAAAACCATCGTCGCCGCCTTGTCTGCTTTGACCGCCATTGAATCCGGCGCGCAGGTGGCTGTAATGGCGCCGACCGAAATCCTTGCCGAACAGCATTTCATCAAGTTCAAACAATGGCTTGAGCCTTTAGGCCTTGAAGTCGTCTGGCTTTCCGGCAGTCAGCGCAAAAAAGCCAAAGACGAAGCCAAAGCCAAACTGGCTGACGGCTCTGTCAAAATCGCCGTTGGTACGCACGCCCTGTTTTCAGACGACGTCGAGTTTCAAAATCTCGGCTTGGTGATTGTAGACGAACAACACCGCTTCGGCGTCGCCCAACGCCTCGCCCTTAAAAACAAAGGGCGCGACGTCCATCAATTGATGATGTCCGCCACGCCCATCCCGCGCACGCTCGCCATGAGTTTCTTTGCCGACTTGGACGTGTCCGTCATCGACGAATTACCGCCCGGGCGTACGCCGATTAAAACCCGCCTCGTCAACAACGTCCGCCGCGCCGAAGTCGAAGGCTTCGTCCTTAATATTTGTCGAAAAGGGCAGCAGGCATACTGGGTCTGCCCGCTGATTGAAGAGAGCGAAACCTTGCAACTGCAAACCGCCACCGAAACCCTCGAGCAGCTTCAGACGGCCTTGCCCGAACTCAGCATCGGCTTAGTACACGGGCGCATGAAGGCTGCCGAAAAAGCCGAAGTCATGGCGGAATTTGCCGCAGGCCGTCTGAACGTTTTGGTTGCCACCACCGTCATCGAAGTCGGCGTAGATGTGCCCAACGCCGCCCTGATGGTGATCGAACACGCCGAACGCATGGGCTTGGCGCAGCTGCATCAATTACGCGGGCGGGTAGGGCGCGGCGCGGCAGAAAGCGTGTGTGTTCTTCTATTTGCCGAACCCTTGAGCGAACTCGCCAAAGCACGGCTAAAAGTCATCTACGAACACACCGACGGCTTTGAAATCGCCCGCCAAGACCTCAACATCCGCGGCCCCGGTGAATTTCTCGGCGCGCGGCAAAGTGGTGTTCCCATGCTGCGCTTCGCCAACCTTGAAGAAGATCTGCACCTTTTAGAACAAGCGCGCGAAATCGCCCCTTTGCTGATTGAACAAAACCCTGAAATCGTCGAAGCGCATTTGGCAAGATGGCTTTCCAGCAGGGAAGGTTATTTGGGCGTATAAAATTTGCATGAAAAGAAAAAGGCCGTCTGAAAGATTTCAGACGGCCTTATGATTTGCGTTGATGCAGCTTTTAGAAACCTTGCGCCAACATGGCATCGGCAACTTTGACGAAACCGGCAATGTTCGCACCATTGACGTAGTTCACTTTGTCGCCGACTTTGCCGTATTTCAGGCAGGATTCGTGGATGTTGTGCATGATGTCGAACAGGCGTTGGTCGACTTCTTCACGAGTCCAAGACAGGCGGATGGCGTTTTGACTCATTTCCAAACCTGAAGTCGCTACGCCGCCAGCGTTGGACGCTTTGCCCGGAGCGTAGAGGATGCCGGCTTTGATAAATTGTTCGACCGCGCCCAAAGTTGACGGCATGTTCGCACCTTCGGCAACCACATAGCAACCGTTTGCCAGCAGGATTTTGGCAGCGTCTGCATCCAATTCGTTTTGGGTGGCGCAAGGCAGGGCGACTTCGGCCGCGATGTTCCACGGTTTTTGGTTTTCAAAGTATTGCAGGCCTTGTTCTTTGGCGTAAGTGGCCACGCGTTCGCGGCGTAC
>NZ_JBQCTZ010000125.1:0-10205 GCF_051963715.1 Neisseria sp. P0001.S005
GGAACATTACTAGTGAATATTATAAAAAAGTAGAATAATTCATTTAGTGATTGATTATATTGAATAAAAACATGATTCCTTATTGAACTTTTTTAAAACATATTGATTTGGTTTAAAAAGGGAATTGTGTAAGTATTTGGCGTTAATCAAAAAACTTGTTTCAAGCTTTGGGAATAGATAATCAATAGAAAAAGGCCGTCTGAATGTTCAGACGGCCTTTTTCAAAAAGTTACTTATTTGGTTGCAGAAGTAGTAGAAGCAGCTTCGGCTTGAGCACCTGCAGCTGCATTTTCACCCCATGCAGCAGGATATTTGTAACCGGCAAAGCGTTTTTGTGAGTAGGCTTTGAACTCGTCAGAGTTGTAAGCTTCGGTTACATCTTTCAGCCATTGGCTGTCTTTGTCGGCAGTGCGGACGGCAGACCAGTTAACGTAGGCAAAGCTTGGCTCTTGGAACAGGGCTTCAGTCAGTTTCATGCCGCTGCTCATGGCGTAGTTGCCGTTAACGACGGCAAAGTCAACGTCGGCACGGCTGCGTGGCAGTTGGGCGGCTTCAAGTTCTACGATTTGGATGTTTTTTGGATTTTCGGCAATATCGTTTTTAGAAGCAGTCAGCGGATCAACGTCGGCTTTCAGTTTAATCCAGCCCAATTCGTTCAACATAACCAATGCACGGGCAAAGTTAGATGGGTCGTTAGGTGCAGAAACGCTGACACCGTCTTTCACTTCGTCTAAAGATTTCAGTTTGCCAGGGTACAAGCCCAAAGGTGCAGTCGGTACTTGGAAGGCTTCAACAATGTCCAGTTTGTGTTCTTTTTTGAAGTCGTCCAGATAAGGTTTGTGTTGAAAGATGTTGATGTCCAATTCGCCTTCAGCCAAAGCAAGGTTGGGGCGGACATAGTCGGTGAACTCGATCAGTTTGACTTTATAGCCTTTTTTCTCCAAAGCCGGTTGGATTTGGTCTTTTACCATATCGCCGAAGTCGCCGACGGTTGTACCGAAGACGATTTCTTTTTTCTCTGCGCCGTTGTCGGCAGAGGAAGCGGCAGAAGCAGCAGGCGCGCTGTCTTTTTGACCGCCGCAGGCAGCCAGTACGATGGCGAGCGCAGCGGCTGAAAGGGTTTTGAAGAATGTGTTGATTTGCATATTTTGCTCCTGATGGATGATAAAGCGGTTTCAGACGGCCTCAAGCTGCCGCCGTCAAAATAAAGAGGGATTGTAAATCTATTTTGGAAATATGAGGATGTTTTTTGTAAACTTATTTGGAATATATATATCCTAATATGTTCTAAATAGATAACAGGCCGTCTGAAAAATAGTAAGTCCATTTCAGACGGCCTAGTTTGTTTAACGTTTATCCAGTTTGCGTGCCAAGCTGTTGCCGATACCTTGAATCAGGATAACGAGTAAAACCAGGATGGCGACGATGAAGATGATGACTTCCATTTGATAGCGGTAGTAGCCGTAACGGATGGCAAGGTCGCCCAAACCGCCGCCGCCAATCATGCCTGCTGCCGCACTGTACGACAGAAGGCCGATAGCCAGTACGGTAATGCTGGAAACCATACCTGCACGCGCCTCATTTAAAAGCACTTTGCAGATGATGCTCATGGGCGAGGCACCCATTGCGGAGGCCGCTTCAATCACGCCTCTGGGCACTTCGCGCAGGTTTTGCTCTACCAGACGGGCGAAGTAGAACAGGCCGGATACGCTCAATACCAATGAGGCGGCAACCGGGCCGATGGTCGTGCCGATGATGGCGCGTGTAACAGGAATCATGGCAATCATCAGGATGACGAAAGGGAATGCGCGCATCAGGTTGACCAGATTGTCTAAAAATAAATTCAGCTGTTTGTTGTAGTGCAACTGATGACTTGACGTCACAAACAGCAATACGCCTAAAATCGTACCGAAGATAACGGCGAAAGTAGTCGATAGGCCGACCATAATAAAGGTTTCGCCCAAGGCTTGGATAATTTCGCCCTTCATGCTGACGATGGTCTCAACAGCACTTTCAAATGTTAAATCTGCCATATTTAGTCCTCTCGAATCAGCTCTTGCCCGATTTCGGATTGGGCATGGATTTGGTTGCCGTGTACTTCAACGATTTCCAGCAGACGGCCTTTGTCCAAGAGGGCGGCACGGTCGCACAGGCGGCGGATAACGCTCATTTCGTGGGTAACGATGACGATGGTTACGTTGAAACGTCGGTTGATGTCTTCCAAACACTTCAAAACGCTGCGCGTAGTGGCGGGGTCGAGGGCGGAAGTGGGTTCGTCGGCGAGGATGACTTGAGGTTGCGGCGCCAGCGCGCGGGCAATGCCGACACGTTGTTTTTGACCGCCGGAAAGTTGGGACGGGTAATGGTTGGCACGGTCTTGCAAGTCGACGATTTCCAAACATTCTTCAACACGCGCTTGGATTTTTTTAGACGGCCATTTGGCAATTTCTAAAGGAAAAGCGACGTTTTCGGCAACGGTACGGTTGCTCAATAGGTTGAACTGTTGGAACACCATGCCGATGTTTTGTCGGGCGTGGCGCAGTTGCGTGGCGTTGAGCGCGGTCAGTTCTTGGCCGCACACGCTGACGGTACCTGTATCCGGACGTTCCAATAAGTTAATCAGACGCAACAAGGTGGATTTGCCTGCACCGGAGTAGCCCATCAGGCCAAAGATTTCACCCTGTTTGATTTTGAGGCTGGTCGGCTCGACGGCGACAAAGTCTTTTTTGTCGCATGTTTGATAGTGTTTGGAAACGTGATCCAGAATAATCATGGTTTATCCGTGTTTTCTTTAATTCGTGTGGCCATCAGGGTGTGCAGACGGCGGTTGTCGGCGCGTGCAACAGTAAATTGCAGGCTGCCGATGATGACTTTTTCGCCGCGTACGGGCAGATGCCCCAACTCTTGAATGACCAGGCCGCCGATGGTGTCGGCTTCTTCGCTGCTGTATTCCGTACCGAAGAAGGTGTTGATGTCTTCGATTTCGGTAGCCGCGTGGATGCGCCAGCGTTCGGAAGAAACGGCATGGATGTTGTCGGCGCTGTCGTCTTCGTCAAACTCGTCTTCGATTTCGCCGACGATTTGCTCGATGATGTCTTCAAAGGTGACCAAGCCGGATGTGCCGCCGTATTCGTCGATGACAATCGCCATGTGGTTACGCTGTTCGCGGAACTCTTTTAAAAGGGCGGTCAAAGATTTGCCTTCGGGAACGAAAACGGCAGGGCGCAAGACGGATTGCAGGTGGAACTGCTCGGGGTTGAACATATATTTGAGTAGGTCTTTGGCGTGCAAAATACCCAAAACTTCGTCTTTGTCTTCGCCGATGACGGGGAAACGCGAATGGGCGGTTTCGATGACGTAGGCCGTGATGCGCTCGATGCTGTCGTTCTCTTTCAATACGTTCATGCGGCTGCGCGTAATCATCGCATCGCGCACTTCCAGCTCGGCAAAGTCCAATACTTTTTCCAGCCGGGTCAGTGTCTCGGCGTCAAAAACTTCCTGCTCGTGTGCTTGGCGCAGCAGGGTCAATACGTCTTCGGCGGAGTCGGGCTCGCCGGCAAGTCGGGAGATTAGGCGTTCGAAAAATTTGGGTTTCGACTGCGTACCGTCCATTTTAATATTCGTCCTCTTGGTAGGGGTTGGGGAAGCCTGCCGCCAGCATCAGGCGGATTTCTTCGGCTTCCATTATTTCGGCTTCATCGTCTTCGATGTGGTCGTAGCCCATCAGGTGTAAAGTACCGTGTATGGTCAGGTGGGCAAAATGCTGCTCGGGTGTTTTGCCTTGTTCGGCGGCTTCTTTCAAAACCACTTGCGGACAAATCACCAAATCGCCATACAGGCCGTCTGAAAACTGGTCGGGCAGGATTTCGCCTTCGTTGAGCGCGAAACTCAAGACATTGGTGGCGTAATCTTTGCCACGGTAGTCGCGGTTGTAAGCGCGGGCTTCTTCTTCGTCCAGAAGAATCAGGCTGATGTCTGCGCGGCGGTATTCGTTTTTCAAGGCAGACCACGCCCAGCGGTAAAAATCGCGTTCGCTCGGAAGGTTGACGGCGGTTGAGGCGTTTTCAAAGTTCAGATGAAAACGTTGCCGCTGTAAGGATAAAAAAGGATATTGTTTGGCGCGTTTCATGTTGTCCGGAAAATTGGGTTTTTAGGCGTAAATATAACATATTCACCCCCATGCCGTCTGAAAAACCGCCCAAAAAAAGTGTATCACAACACCACCAAACCATTAGTGGATTACTACCAAGCAGAAGCCAAAGCGGGCAACACGCAATATTTCCGCTTAGACGGCACGCAAAAAGTGGAAGATGTCAGTAAAGAATTAGACAAAATCTTAGCTTAATTCCTCATCGCAACAAAAAAGCCATTCTATTTCAGAATGGCTTTTTTTATGCTCCGATTAACTCGGGATTAACGGTTTATTACCATTGGTAAAACGCACCGGCACCCACACCGTAGTTACCACGACTGTTGGTAGAAACGCTGGCTTTAAACACCCAGTTTTCATTAGGGGTAACACCGGACACACCAAGAGAAACCGCAGATTGACCACCATAGAAACCGGTACCCACGCCCACACCGATAGCACCGGCTTTGGTGGATTGAGGAACAGAAGCGTGAGCAATCGCACTCGCAACACCGCCTCTCAAGTCTTTATTTAAGAGGTTTACATTGCCACGCAATTCATTGATGGAATCGTTATTATCCGCTAATTGAGTGTTAATCGCCGCAATATTATTCGCGTTAGTCTGAATGTTAGCTGTATTAGTCGCAATATTACCCGTGTTAGTCGCAATATTACCCGTGTTAGTCGCAATATTAGCTGTATTAGTCGCAATATTACCCGTGTTAGTTGCAATATTGGTTTTGTTGGTTGCGATATCGGCTTTATTAGTTGCAATATCGGTTTTGTTTTTCTCAACTTTACCGTCTAAAGATTTCAATTGAGCCACGTTCACTGCATCAGTATCTTTTGTACCCGCAGCAACGCTGGTGATTTGACGGGTGATATTGTTGTCAACGTCACCAACAGAAACCGCAGCATGTGAAGCTTTCCAAGCTGCACTTGTCTCAGTTGTAGCAGCTTGAGTTGACGGATCATATCCTACAGCCTCTTTATTAACAGTTGCTTTAGAGTATGAACCTAATGCAACGCCATTTTCTACATCAGCGCCTGAAAATGCACCGACAGATACAGCATAATTTTTAGTTGCTCCAGTATCCGGTATAGACGCTAAACCAATACTCACAGATCCAAAGCCTGTAGCCTTAGCATTTGAACCTACAGCAACAGAATAAGCGCCTGTTGCTTGGGTAGATACCCCAACCGCAGTTGTAGCAATACCTGTAGCATTAGCTTTATTCCCCAAAGCAGAAGCATTAGCGCCATCAGCTACTGCACCATAACCTAGTGCAGTAGCACCATTGCCTTTTGCCTCCGTGTCAGTACCAATAGCTGTCGCACCACCAATGTTTTGAGCTTTACTTGTAGTATCCTTATTAGCCTTAGCATTATCACCAACTGCAACATCTTTTGAAACACCAGCAGCCGCATTTTTACCAATAGCAATGGAATCGTCTGATTTTGCCCCATCATTATTGTAGTTGCCTTGTGTTGTACCAAGAGCCCCAGGAGCAACACTAATAAAGTGTTCTGGCGCGGCCGCGTTGGCAACTGTAGACACACCCAATGCAGAAAGAAGTACGACCGCTGCCGTAGATAATTTCATGCTTGTATTTTTATTTAACTTACTTACATTTTTCATAATAGGTACCATAAAGTTAAAAAATAGACTAGTTATCATCAATGATAAGAAATACACCCTTGCACTTCGCTTAAGATTTTAGCATAAAAATTAAACTTTTTTACTCCATTTGATATTTTATGCATATTAAATTTATGCTTCTCATTGCAATTAAAAGAAGTAAAAATGGCACAAAAAGAAGACAGTCTTTTCAATAGCGCTCATTTTCAGAATTATGATAGACTTCATGCCGTTTTCCATCTTTCAGGCAACCATTATGAACCCGAAAAAACTCGTTATCGCCAGTCGCGAAAGCCTGCTTGCCATGTGGCAGGCAAAACATATCCAAGGCCGTCTGAAAGCCCTGTATCCCGATTGCGAAGTCGAGATTTTGGGCATGACCACGCGCGGCGACCAGATTTTGGACAGAACTTTGTCAAAAGTCGGCGGTAAAGGCTTGTTTGTCAAAGAGTTGGAACAGGCTTTGTATGACGGCAGGGCCGACTTGGCCGTGCATTCGATTAAAGACGTACCGATGGATTTGCCTGAAGGTTTTGCGCTTGCGGCAATCGGCGAACGCGCCAATCCGTTTGACGCGTTTGTGTCCAACCAATACGCACGTTTGGAAGAAATGCCCAAAGGCGCCGTCGTCGGCACATCCAGCCTGCGCCGCGAAGCCCAGTTGCGTGCGCGCTATCCGCATTTGGTTATCAAACCTTTGCGCGGCAATGTGCAAACTCGGTTGTCCAAACTTGATAACGGCGAATACGACGCGATTATCCTAGCTGCCGCCGGTTTGCAGCGTCTGGAATTGGACGAACGCATCCGCATGATTTTGACAGAATCCGACAGCCTGCCTGCCGCCGGACAAGGCGCATTGGGTATTGAAATTGCAGCGCATCGCGAAGATTTGTACGAAGTCTTAAAGCCTTTGAACCACGATACCACGCACGCCTGCGTTACTGCCGAACGCGCTTTGGCGCGCGCTCTGGGCGGAAGCTGCCAAGTGCCGCTGGCCGCATATTGCACTGAAGAAAACGGCTTGCTGACCTTGCGCGGCTTGGTTGGTCATCCTGACGGTTCGGTCATTTTGCAAGCGGACGCGCAAGCCCCTGCCGAATACGCCGATGCCTTGGGTCGTGCAGTCGCCAAAAAACTGGCAGATGATGGTGCGGAAGAGTTGATTACCGCCGTATTGCAAGAACAGGCTTAAAACAGTATAGATAATTTAAAAGGCCGTCTGAAACTTTCAGACGGCCTTTATTTTGTTGATGCTTAAGGATTCATAATCCGCGCAACCAAAGCTTTTTCTTTGCCCTGCATGTTGGGGATTTTGACCTGAATGCCGTTGCCTGGTGCCACATCGACAGGCTGGCCTTTGCGGGTCATTTGTTCCAATTTGATGGTTTGGTTGCCGCTCGGGTGGATGATTTCGAGTGAATCGCCGACGGCAAAGCGGTTTTTGACTTCGATTGTCGCCCAGCCGTTTTCATCGATTTCGGTAACGTGGCCGACATATTGGCTTTGTTTGGCGATGGAGTGGCCGGTCAGGTAGTTTTGGTAATCCTGAGTTTGGTGGCGCTCAAGGAAGCCGCTGGTGTAGCCGCGGTTGGCAAGGCCTTCGAGTTCGCTTAACAGGCTGTAATCAAACGGACGGCCTGCAACGGCATCATCAATCGCTTTGCGGTAGGACTGGGCCACGCGTGCAACGTAATAAAGCGATTTGGTGCGGCCTTCGACTTTAAGGCTGTCTACGCCGATTTTGGCCAGTTTCTCAACCACTTCAATGCCGCGAAGGTCTTTGGAGTTCATGATGTAGGTGCCGTGTTCGTCTTCCATAATCGGCATCATTTCGCCCGGGCGGTTGGACTCTTCAATCAGGAAAACTTTGTCGGCATATGGATGGCGTTTTTGACCGTTGATGCCTTCAAAGTTTTGGTTGGCTTCTTCTTGGGCTTTTTCAAAGTTGAAACCTTGCAGAAGTTGGGCATCGCCCGCATCGCTTTCAGTGGCGTTGTGAACTTTGTAATCCCAACGGCAGGAGTTGGTGCATGTGCCTTGGTTGGGGTCGCGGTGGTTGAAGTAGCCGGAGAGCAGGCAGCGGCCGGAGTAGGCGATACACAATGCGCCGTGGATGAAGACTTCGAGTTCGATGTCGGGGCATTCTTGGCGGATTTCGGCGATTTCTTCCATGCTCAATTCGCGCGACAGAATAATGCGTTCGACGCCGATGTTCTGCCAGAATTTCACGCCCCAATAGTTGGTGGTGTTAGCCTGTACGGACAGGTGAATCGGCATTTCCGGCCATTTTTCGCGCACGGTCATAATCAAACCCGGATCCGCCATAATCAGCGCGTCGGGTTTCATGGCAATCAAGGGCTCCATATCGGAAACAAAGGTTTTGAGTTTGGAGTTGTGCGGCAGCGTATTGACGGTCAGGAAGAATTTTTTGTTGCGCTCGTGCGCTTCTTTAATGCCTTGCTCGAGGACGTCGAGTTTGGCAAATTCGTTGTTGCGGGCACGCAGTGAGTAACGCGGGCTGCCGGCGTAAACGGCATCTGCGCCGTAATCGTAGGCGGCGCGCATGCGTTCGAGGCCACCTGCCGGTAATAAGAGTTCGGGTGCTTTCATGTTTTATGCTTTTTAAAATGTTTTCAGACGGCCCTCAAGGAAAGAGGGAAGGCCGTCTGAAAGATGTTTGAAGAATGGGCGGATTATCCGCTGTTTTTGTGTTTCGGTCAATTTTGTGTCGGGTTTGCGCTTTGTTTTTTATACGGAAAATGTCCTATATGATGAAAGGTGAAAAGGGGGCTTTAATTCATTGGAAATGTAAAAAAAGCAGGGTTGGGAGGAATAATTTAACAAAAAACCGTTCAAACAATGTATTTTCTTGTAAAATATCAAGCTTCATTTTAAAAAATATTCGGATTAGTTACCGATTTTGACCGACGGAAGGGTTATGGATTTTCGTTTTGACATTATTTATGAATACCGCTGGATGTTTTTATACGGCGTATTGACGACGCTGGGGCTGACGGTGGTTGCAACGGCAGGCGGCTCAATTTTGGGTTTGCTGCTGGCATTGGCGCGTTTGATCAATCCGGAAAAAGCTGGTGTGCCGATGCGTGCCTTGGCTTGGGTGTTGCGTAAGATTTCTTTTTGGTATGTTACGCTGTTCCGCGGTACGCCATTGTTTGTACAAATTGTGATTTGGGCTTATGTTTGGTTCCCATTTTTTGTTCATCCGGCCGACGGTGTGTTGATTAGTGGCGAAGCAGCCATTGATTTGCGCCGTTCTTATGGTGCGTTGATTGCCGGTTCTTTGGCTTTGATTGCGAACTCGGGTGCATATATTTGTGAGATTTTCCGTGCCGGTATCCAGTCGATTGATAAAGGCCAAATGGAAGCTGCGCGTTCTTTGGGTCTGACCTATACTCAGGCGATGCGTTATGTGATTTTGCCGCAAGCTTTGCGCCGTATGTTGCCGCCATTGGCCAGTGAGTTTATTACGTTGTTGAAAGACAGCTCATTGCTTTCCGTCATCGGCGTGGCAGAGTTGGCTTATGTACAAAGCACGATTACCGGCCGCTATTCTGTCTATGAAGAGCCGCTTTATACAATCGCGCTGATTTATTTGGTGCTGACAAGCTTTTTGGGTTGGGTATTCCTGCGCTTGGAAAGCCGTTACAATCCGCAACACCGCTAATCGGTTTGAATCAAAAAAGGAAGACTTTTTCAAGTCTTCCTTTTTTATTTGCCGTCAATGTTTCAGACGGCCTGAAATCAGAATGCTTCGCCGACTTTGATACCGCCTGCGATGTCTTTTGGCGTAGCCAGTTTGGCAGTTGCTTGTTGGGCGGCTTGGAATTCTTCGGTTGCCATGATGTCGGCAGCTTCTTGTACGGTCAATGTGTTGGCCATGTATTGCCAACGTGCTGCCAAATCGGCGTTTGCCGGTGCGTGGAAACCGTCTCGCAATTCATCTACCAAATCGGGACGGTTGCATACCAGTACAATATCGCAGCCTGCTTCAAAAGAAAGGCGTGCGCGTTCTTTAATACCGCCGACACCGCATGCGCCTTCCATGGTCAGGTCGTCTGAAAAGATAACGCCGTTAAATCCGATTTCTTGGCGCAGGATTTGTTTCAGCCATTTTTCGGAGAAACCGGCAGGTTGGTTGTCGGTTTGCGGGTACACGACGTGGGCAGGCATCACTGCCGCCATGCCAGCTTGGCTCAATGCGCGGAAGGGGATAAGGTCGGCAGCTTCTAGCGCTTCGCGGCTGCGTTCGTCACAAGGCAGGACGTGATGGCTGTCGCCTTCGACAAAGCCGTGGCCGGGGAAGTGTTTGCCGCAAGATTTCATGCCGCCTTTGTTCAGTCCTTTTTGCAGGGCAAGGGCAAGCTGGGTAACGATGTTGGCGTCGCGGTGGAAACTGCGGTTGCCGATGACGGCGCA
>NZ_JBQCTZ010000126.1:0-10135 GCF_051963715.1 Neisseria sp. P0001.S005
TGTTTGGTTAATTTACTGAGAGGCCGTCTGAAACATATGGATTTAGCACAATTAGGCAAGCGCGATCATTTATTGGCGGGCTTGTTGCAACAATCGCAACAATGGCGGAAATTGGATGTAAAAATCAAAACGGTTTTGCCGGCCAACCTGCATCCGCATTTTCAGACGGCCTGCGTAGAAGACGGAAGATTGGTCTTGCTTGCTGCCAACAATATGGCTGCTTCGCGTTTGAAAATGATCCTGCCTGCCATGTTGCCCAAGTTGCAAGCATTGCATGCAGGCGTCAGGGAAGTGGTGGTCAGGGTAGTCCCCAAGCCTCTGTCTCAGCCGAAAACCAATAGTTTGCGATTGAGCGAGGCAGCTTTAGACAGTTTCGATGAGGCGGCAGCCAAATTGGAAGGCAAACATCCCGAATTGGCGGCGGCATTGGCAGAATTGGTGCGCAAGCATAGCCGTTAAAATTATGTCAAATGAGATTACGGTTAATAAATGTTAAAACTTATATCGTTCGGCTGATAGCATCTAATACTAAAGAAATACGACCTAAAAAGTATCTGTTTTCTTTTAGGTAAACTGATGTAAACTTGGCTTGAAACTTTGATTTCGTGTGAAGTTTGTAGCAAAATAACGCCTGAATTTCACATCACGCTATGCGGATAAATTTTAGTTTGGCGTTTGCCTTTTATTAATATATTCGCGTGGTACTGTTAATAGAACTTAACAAGACTCTCATCATTAGGAGATACATCAATGAAAGCTTATCTGGCTCTGATTTCCGCTGCCGTTATCGGCTTGGCTGCATGCTCTCAAGAAGCTGCAAAACCTGCTGAAGCCCCTGCTGCTTCTGCCGCTTCCGAAGCTGCCCCTGCAGAAACTACTGCACCTGCTGATGCAGCTCCTGCTTCTGAAGCCGCTCCAGCCGACGCTGCCGCCGCTCCTGCTGCCGGCAACTGCGCGACTACTGTTGAAGCCAACGACGCTATGCAGTTCAACACTAAAGAAATCCAAGTAAGCAAAGCTTGTAAAGAATTCACCATCACCCTGAAACACACTGGTACCCAACCTAAAGCCAGCATGGGTCACAACATTGTCATCGGTAAAGCTGAAGACATGGACGGTATTTTCAAAGACGGTGCCGGTGCTGCTGACACTGACTACGTTAAACCTGATGATGCACGCGTTGTTGCCCACACCAAACTGATCGGTGGTGGCGAAGAAGCTTCCCTGACTCTGGATCCTGCTAAATTGGCCGGCGGCGAATATAAATTCGCTTGTACCTTCCCAGGTCACGGCGCTTTGATGAACGGTAAAGTTACTTTGGTTGACTAATCCGCCTCAAGCTCGAAAACAGACAGCCTGCCTTGCGCAGGCTGTTTTGTTATAATCTGGAAACATTAATTTAAGAATAAAACCTCAAAACCATGAATCCGTTTGAAACCAAAAGCGTTACTTTTGCCGAACCCATTGAAATGCTGTACGCCTGTCATGGCAAAGTGCGCCGTTTCTGCAGCCAGGTTGCCATGTTGTCGGACTATATTGCCGAAAACGGCTGCAATCAGGTCGTTTTGCAAACCATTCGCCAAATTGCCCAGTATTTCAACGTTGCCGCGCCGTTGCACCATGAAGACGAAGAGGAAAATTTCTTCCCGCTTCTATTGCAATATGCGCCGCAAGCTCAAGAAAGCGTTGACGAGCTTTTGCGCCAACATATCAGCCTGCACAACAACTGGGAGGCAGTATCCGCCGAATTCGCCAAGCTTGAAGCGGACAACGCCTATGTCCCCGATGCGGAAACGTTCAAACGCTTTGTCGCAGGATATGATGTTCATCTGGCGATTGAAGAGCCGCTGTTTGATATGGGCAAAACCTTTATCCCCAAAGAAAAACTGACCGAAATCGGCGAAATTATGGCCGCACGCCGCCGCAAATAAGGTCGTCTGAAACAATCGTCTCAAGGAATACACTATGCTGACCCCAAAAAGTTGCGATTTGTTCAATATTCCCTTTTTCCAATTTTCCCAGCTTAAAAAATACCAGCCTGAAAGCATTCCGCAAATCAAAGCCGACTATAAAGAAAACTGGCAGGTATGGCAGCAGCTGATCCAGCAGGTTGCCGCCGAATTGGGTGCGCCGTTTGCGCCACCGCATATCGAACGCTGGTGTAACGGCTGGCAGGTCCGCGCTCATTTCTTTGCCTATTTCAAATACGAACAATATAAAAATTCTGCAGCAATTTTATCGATTTTGCTGAATCGCCGCCGTCTGAGCGTCAGCTTGGATTGGCACTGCTATAAAGCCGATGTTTCACCTATTGCGCTGCCTGATTACAACCGCTGGCTGGATAATTTTGATACTGAAAAATACGCTTCCTTCGATATGTGGCACGGTGCGGAAAGCGAATATGATGATTATCGTACCGTTGCCCAACAAAGCGACGGCGATAGAAAGCTTCGAGACGACAAAGATTTCTTCTGTATCGGGAAGCACATCGAACGTGATGATTTAGGCAAGCAGGATGTCGCGAAATGGATAGTGGAAACAGTGGAAGACTTACTGCCACTTTATGAAGCTTGCCATGGAAAATAACTCAGAATACCGAAAGGCAGACTGCCCATTCAGTATCTTCAAATAAATCAAGGCCGTCTGAAAATTATATTCAGAACGTTTCAGACGGCCTGTTTCTCAAAGTGAACAAATATGACCGAAACGCAATCCCTAGGGCTTGCCAAAGAGCTGATTTCCCGCCCATCCGTTACACCGGATGACCAAAACTGCCAACAACTGCTGGCCGAACGCCTGCAAAAAATCGGTTTTGCCGTAGAGGAGCTTCATTTTGGCGACACCAAAAACATTTGGTTACGACGCGGTACGCAGGCTCCGGTGTTCTGCTTTGCCGGGCATACCGACGTCGTGCCGACAGGCCCTGTTGAAAAATGGGATTCGCCACCGTTTGAACCGACCGAGCGTGAAGGCCGTCTGTATGGCCGCGGCGCGGCGGATATGAAAACCAGCATTGCCTGTTTTGTTACCGCCTGCGAGCGATTCGTTGCCGAAAATCCCAATCATCAAGGCAGCATCGCGCTCCTGATTACTTCGGACGAAGAGGGTGATGCGCTAGACGGCACAACCAAAGTCGTCGATGTGTTGAAAGCACGCGGCGAGTTGATTGATTACTGCATCATCGGCGAACCGACCGCCGTGGATAAATTGGGCGATATGTTGAAAAACGGCCGCCGCGGCTCGCTGTCGGGTAACCTGACCGTCAAAGGCAAGCAAGGCCATATTGCCTATCCGCATTTGGCAATCAATCCCGTGCATACTTTTGCCCCGGCCTTGTTAGAGCTGACACAAGAAGTCTGGGATGAGGGCAACGAATACTTCCCCCCGACCAGTTTCCAAATTTCCAATATCAACGGCGGCACAGGCGCGACCAACGTGATTCCGGGCGAGCTGAACGTCAAATTCAATTTCCGTTTCTCTACCGAGTCCACCGAAGAAGGGCTGAAACAACGCGTCCACGCCATTTTGGACAAACACGGCGTGCAATACGATTTGCAGTGGTCTTGCTCAGGCCAACCGTTCCTGACTCAGGCAGGAAAACTGACCGATGTGGCACGCGAAGCCATTGCCGAGATTTGTGGCGTTGAGGCCGAATTGTCCACCACCGGCGGTACTTCGGACGGACGCTTCATCAAAGCCATTGCCAAAGAACTTATCGAGTTAGGCCCGTCCAATGCGACCATCCACCAAATCAACGAAAACGTACGTTTGGAAGATATTCCGAAGCTGTCGGCAGTGTATGAATGTATGTTGAAACGTTTGTTGAAGTGAAAAAGGCCGTCTGAAAAAGTAGGATATTAGCCTGATAAAATGGTGTATATTTTTCTTAAGTAATACTGCGATAACAATTAGTTGATAAGGAGAAAAGTTGAAGTACGATAATTTTTTCTTTCCTGCAGATGATCTGGCTACTAGTTGCCGTTTTTATCAAGATGTACTGGATTTACCCGTTAAATTCGACTTTTCCGAAAGCGGTATGGTTGCTTTTCGGGTGGGAGAAGAAGAAGCTGCCATCATTCTTAAAGAGCGGAAAAAATTTCCCAATATGACGCCTGCCGTGTGGATTGAAGTGGATGATGTGCGGGCGAAGTATGCGGCGTTACAGGGTAGAAATATCCGTTTTCTAAGTGAACCTTTCCGTATTCGTACCGGATGGGCTGTGGAATTTTTTGATCCGTCGGGTAATCGTTTGGGGTTTGTTGATTATCGGGAGTAAATGCAGATGATTACTCTGCCTTCTTTAAACGAGCTTCCATCAAAGTGGAATGAAATCCGAGAGCAGTTGGAAACTGACTTTCCCGCCACTCTTGAAGCCTTGCTGCACGAGTGTCTTACTGAACACGAAGCCAAGCAGTGTGAGCAGGATTTTATTGACTGTATTGGTTGTACGCCTGAAGAGTATGTCCGTATCCGCCGAGCCATCCGTCTGTTGGAAACGCGTTATCCTGATAGTCCGAACGAATTGACTGCGGCCGCGGTTGCCACGCCGTTGGGCGAGATGTTAGCGGTATTCGGCAGTAAGGGTTTGTGTCTGCTGGAATTTGTCGGGCAGAAACATATGGAACAGGAAATCACAGCTGTCCAAAAAGCTTTACACGGGCAGTTTATTTTTCAAGAAAATGAGCAAACGCAATTTTTACGCCAAGAATTGGATTTATATTTCCAAGGCCGTCTGAAAGTTTTTGCGACACCTTTGGAAACGATAGGCACGGCCTTTCAGCAGCAGGTATGGAATGCACTGCTGACCATTCCTTACGGCGAAACGCGCAGCTACAAGGAGCAGGCGCAGCAGTTGGGTAATCCTAAAGCCATTCGCGCCGTTGCCGCTGCAAACGGGCAGAACAAGGTATCTATCTTGATTCCCTGCCACCGTGTTATCGGCAGTGACGGTAAGCTGACCGGCTACGCAGGCGGTTTGAACCGCAAACAATCGTTGCTTGCCTTGGAGCGAGGCGAGGTTCAGACGGCCTTGTTTTGAGAGGATCTGCATTAGGGGCAGGCTTCGCACGCTGAAAAATTGAGTAGCAGAAGGTCGGGGAAGCCCGGAAAAATCTGCATGGAGAAAAATGTTGGGCAACGCCCACGCTAGAAAAAAGAGAAATAAGACATGAGCCTGAAAAACCGCCATTTTTTAAAACTTTTGGATTTTACGCCGGAAGAAATTACTTCCTATCTCGACCTTGCTGCCGAATTGAAGGCTGCTAAAAAAGCAGGGTGCGAGGTGCAGCGGATGAAGGGGAAAAACATCGCCCTGATTTTCGAGAAAACCTCAACTCGTACCCGCTGCGCGTTTGAAGTGGCCGCACGCGACCAAGGGGCAGGGGTAACTTATCTGGAGCCGTCTGCCAGTCAAATCGGGCATAAGGAAAGCATTAAGGATACGGCGCGTGTTTTGGGGCGGATGTTTGACGGTATCGAGTATCGCGGTTTTGGACAGGATGTAGTGGAAGAGCTGGCCAAGTATGCAGGCGTGCCTGTGTTCAATGGTTTGACCAACGAGTTCCACCCGACCCAAATGCTCGCTGATGCGCTGACGATGCGCGAGCATAGCGACAAGCCTTTGAACCAAATTGCGTTTGCCTATGTCGGCGATGCGCGTTACAACATGGCCAATTCGTTGCTGGTGTTGGCTGCGAAACTGGGCATGGACGTGCGTATCGGTGCGCCGAAAAGCCTGTGGCCGTCTGAAAACATTATCGAGACGGTGCAGGCTGTTGCCAAAGAGACCGGTGGACGGATTTTGTTGACGGAAAATGTGCAGGAAGCCGTGAAAGGCGTGGATTTTATCCATACCGATGTGTGGGTCAGCATGGGTGAGCCTAAAGAGGCGTGGCAGGAACGTATCGATTTGCTGAAAGATTACCGAGTTACGCCCGAATTAATGGCCGCGGCTGAAAATCCGCAAGTCAAGTTTATGCATTGCCTGCCTGCTTTCCATAATCGCGAAACCAAAGTCGGCGAATGGATTTATGAGACATTCGGCCTGAATGGCGTGGAAGTAACGGAAGAAGTCTTTGAAAGTGAAGCCAGCATTGTGTTTGATCAGGCAGAAAACCGGATGCACACGATTAAAGCGGTGATGGTAGCGGCATTGGGCGATTGAGTTTTGCGTTCAACATTGTTTACCACTTCATTTAATAGAGATTAAATAAAGGCCGTCTGAAAGAAAGACTTTCAGACGGCCTTGTCGTTTGATTGGGGTTTATTGCCAAATCAGGACTTTGGGTTCGGGCGTTACTTGATAGCCTTCTTGACGCAATAGTTCGATTAAGCCTTTTTCGCTGGGTAAATGGGCAATGCCGACGGCAAAGAGGGTGCTTTGTTTGGCGGATTGCTTGCGGATTTCAGGCAGCCATGCCAAGTTGCGCCGAATCAGGAGGTCGTTCTTCAGCCAATCGGACATGGCTTTGGCGTATTTGGTATCAACAAGTTTGAGGGTGCGTTGTTCGGTTTCTTCCAAAAGTGGGATGAGTTCTTCAAAGTGGCCGTCTGAATAGGCTTGATGGAGTTTTTTGACATTTTCGGTTTCTTCTTTATTGGTTTTAATACTGGCTTTCAGAAAGTTGATCATGGTTTCTTCAGGCTGTGCTTTGAAGATTGCGGAAACTTCGTCCAAGCTTTCTAATGAACCACGCGGTTTATTGATGTCGGCGGCCGCGTTGGTCAGCAACATATCTGCACCGGTTTCTGAGCTATACCCTCGGGGAAATGTACTGCCGGCAAAAATGAATGCCGCCCACGGATGGAGCTTGTCGGCAATTTGGGCGATGGGTCGGCTTTCTTCATTTTGCGAATAGATTTCTTGTAAAAGACGGAAATCTGCTTTGCCGAGCTTGCGGCTGAGCGGTTCGGTACTCATGAATTCTTTGAAGTATTTTTGATACATTTTTTTCGTTTCCGGACTGCTGTCCGGCAGTGGGTCAACTTCTGTCGTCAGTTGGTCGGTGGATTGCAACAGTTTGACTGCATCGTAAGACAAGGTTTGATTGGTTCGTCCCATGTGGATGGTGCCGAGCAGATAGGAATCGGGTTGGCCTTCTTTGCTGATTTTCCAGACATTGCTGGTCAGTTTAGGCTGCTGCCAGTTAAGTTCGGCAGGTTTGCTTTCGGGTGAGGTCGCGGCGGGTTTGCAGGCGCCCAAGGCAAGGGCGGTCAATGGCACAAGCAGGCAGGCGAGCAGTTTTTTCATGTTTTTCCTTATTGTGGTGTGCGGTAGGCAAGGGTAATTTAGAAATCGAGCAGGTTTTGAACCGGATGTTCGCCCGTTTCGGTTTTTTCCATTTTGCGGTTGCGGATTTTGGCCTTCCTGAGGGACAGAAGGTGCATGACTTGGTGCTTTTGGCTGTCAGTCATCTGGAGCCAGTACAAGCGCTCTTCCCGGCTGCGCAGACAGCCTTTGCAATAGCCTTTGGCATTGGCTTCGCAGACACCTATACAGGGACTGGGGATGGGGAAAAAATCAGGTTGTTCCATATTTTAAAAGCGTTTGAGATAAGAGACCGGACAAACCAAAATTGCAGACTGCTTTCGTATTTATCTAAACACGATCGGTGTATCCAGCAGGGTTCCTACCAATATCCAATTGAGTTAGTCATTTCAATAACCTTACATATGAAATCCAAGGCATAAAAAACCTAAGAAAAACCATAAATATATTGCAGATTATATCTTGTACTGCAATGGTATCGTATCGATTCCAAATGTGGGAGCAAAGTGTACAGTAAGGTCTCCAAGATCAATTACGGTATGTTTGGCAGAATCATGTTTTAATACAAATCTGGAGTTCCTCTATATTTTGATTTTCAGACGACCTTATGCCCAACTCCAACTATTTGCACTTTATGACTTAATCAGTTTACGCAAAGACTGGTTGTTGTATTTGATATCGGCAATCATTCGGTCGTATTGGTGCATTCTACGGAGCGAGCGGGTAATCAGATAGACCGAGAAAATAATCAAACTGATGTTCATCAGACTGACTAGTGCGAGCAAGGGCCAAACATCAACGGCTTCGTACCATTTCGATGTCGCAATCAGCGCACTGAAAATAGACAAAGGGAGTGCGAAAACGGCAATGCCCGTACGCATGATAGCAAGTGCCGTGCGTTTTTCAGCAAGGAGAAGCTGTACTTGATTGATGCTGAGGATATCGTTTTGCTGTTCGGTAATCATAGGGTACGCGCCTATACAAATTAACTTTGAATCCCGATAAAGCGGGAAATATGGTTTTATGTTACCCGAAAGTATTGAAAATAAAAACAAAGGTCGTCTGAAAATTTTCAGACGACCTTTTCCATTCCTGTTTACACAGTTTGCGAGTATTTGGCTTTGGTTTCTTTATGGCGCAGATGGTAGTCGAACACCATGGCGATGTTGCGGATCAGGAAACGGCCCTTCGGCGTAACGGTCAGGCTGTGCGGTTTGAGACGGACCAGGCCGAGGGTTTCCAGTTGCTTCATATCTTCCAGTTCGGCTGCAAAATAGCGGCTAAACGGAATGCCGAACACGCTTTCATAAATTTGATAATCAAGCGAGAAGCGGCACATTAAATCCTGAATGATGTTGCGGCGTAAAATGTCGTCTTGATTGAGCTGGTAGCCGCGCATAATCGGCAGATGTCCGGCATCGAGTGCGGTGTAATAGGCATCGATGTCGCGCTCGTTTTGGGAGTAGGTGCTGCCGATTTTGCCGATAGAGGATACGCCGATTGCCACCAAATCGCAGTCGGCATAGGTCGAGTAGCCTTGGAAGTTTCGTTGCAGGAAGCCTTCTTTGAGGGCGATGGAGAGTTCGTCGTCAGGTTTGGCAAAGTGGTCCATACCGATGAAAACGTAGCCGCGCTCAGTCAAGGTTTGAACGCAATATTGCAGCATATCGAGTTTTTCTTCGCTGCCGGGTACGACATTGGTGTCGATACGGCGTTGCGGTTTGAAGATATGCGGCAGGTGGGCGTAGTGGTAAAGGGCGAGGCGGTCGGGATCGAGGGATAAGACCGTGTCGATGGTGGTTTTGATGCTTTCGGTGTTTTGGTGCGGCAGGCCGTAAATCAAATCGACGCTGACCGATTTAAACCCGGCTTCACGCGCGGCATCAATCACTTCTTTGGTTTCTTCATAACTTTGAATGCGATTGACGGCTTCCTGCACTTTAGGGTCAAAGTCTTGAATACCGACACTCATGCGGTTGAAGCCGAGTTTGCCCAGTTTGAGGACGGTTTCGCGGCTGACTTTGCGCGGGTCGATTTCGATGGAGTATTCACCGTTGGGAATCAGCTGGAAGTATTTACGAATCATGTCGAAGACGCGTTCGAGTTGGTCGTCACTCAGGAATGTGGGCGTGCCGCCGCCGAAGTGGAGCTGCGCGAGCTGGTGTCTTCCGCCCAAATGCGGGGCCAGCAATTCCATTTCTTTTTCCAGATACTGGATATAGGCATCGGCACGGCTTTTGTCTTTGGTAATAATTTTGTTGCAGCCGCAGTAGTAGCAGATGGTATTGCAGAAGGGGATGTGGATGTAGAGTGAAAGGGGTTTGTTGAGCGCGCCCATGTTGCGCAGGTTTAAAGCTTGGATATATTCGGCTTCTTTAAAGCCTTCATGGAAGCGGTCGGCGGTTGGATAGGATGTATAACGTGGACCGCTTGATGGCAAACTGGCAATCAATTCGCGGTCGAATTCCGGTAATTCATTGTTTGTGTTGGTGTTATTTGAGATGGGGATGATTTTCATGGTCGGGGCTTGTAGTATGAAGTAAGGAAATTAGGGAAAATTTTAGTCAAAATTTCGATAGTTTGGTAGAATGCCTGATAATGATATGCCGACTTTGACTTGGGTCAATAGTTATTCGGCTTCATCAGGGGTTGAGAAAATTAAGCAAATTAAAGGTGCGTTATGGCTACACACAATGCAACACATCAAATGAAAACCTTGTGTTCCACATGTTCTTTACGCGAGCTGTGTTTGCCTGTCGGACTAATGCCTAACGAATTTTCACAATTAGATGCGGTTATTCGTCAAAGCCGCCGTCTGAAAAAAGGTGAATACCTGTTCCGTGCCGGCGAGCCGTTTACCTCTTTGTT
>NZ_JBQCTZ010000127.1:0-10121 GCF_051963715.1 Neisseria sp. P0001.S005
TCTTTGGTCAGCAGGAATTGGTTGGCATCGTCCAGAGTGAAGACGAATACGCCGTGACCGACAGTCAGTACCAGTTGAGTTTGCGGACCGTATAAAACATAACCTGCTGCCACTTGGTCGCGGCCTTTTTGCAGGAAGGATTCGGTAGTCAATGCACCTTCAGGTTTCGCCAAAATGGAGAAGATGGTGCCGACGGAGATGTTGACGTCGATATTGGAAGAGCCGTCCAGTGGGTCAAACAATACCAAATAGCCGCCGTTTTCGTGTGTGGCGACGTAGGTGTCTTCTTCTTCGCTGGCAAGACCGGCGATGTTGGAGTTCGCTTTTAAAACATCAATCATGATGTTGTTGGCGATGACATCGAGTTTCTTTTGGTCTTCGCCTTGGATGTTGCCGGTACCTGCCATGCCCAAAACGCCGGAAAGCGCGCCGAGGCGGACTTTGGCGTTGATGTCCAAACAGGCGGCGGCTACGGATTCCAGTACGCTGGCCAGCTCTTGCGGCAGTTTGTGTTCGGGCAGGTGTTGGGCTAAGAATTGGTTCAATGTCTTCATGGTTTCACTCTTTTCCTAAGTTTGAATCGAATATTTTTCAATTTCAGGCCGTCTGAAAACGGCGTGTTCATTTGGTTTTGCTCTCGGCCATGCCTAAAACTTCTTTAGTGCAGGCGATGCTGGTGTCTTTGATGCGTTTCTTCAGCTCGTCGCTCATGGAGTCGCTGCCGCCCAAAAGTGAGGTCGCTTCTTCAGGATTGATTTGGTCGACTGTTTTTTCGCCGATACAGCGGCAGATTTTTTCAGTGGTCGCAGAATCAAACGGGCTTTTTCCGGAAGCTTTTTCTACGCAGGCTTCGGTTGCCGAGCGGACAAATTCGGTGCGGAAACTTTGGGTAAATTCTTCTTTAAATTCGTTTTTTGCTGATTCGCTGCACGCGCAAAGCAGGAGCGTGCAGGCTAGGGGTGTGTGTATATTCATGAGTGGACGGCCGTTAATTGTTATGTTGTGAATTGTAGTGGAAAAAGGCTTAAATATAAAGGGTTAAGGCCGTCTGAACAGGTATGGCGGCAAAATCGAAGCGCTTGGGTATGCGTTCAGACGGCAGCGTTTATTTCGTTTTGCTTTCTAATACATAATGCGCGCAGGCATCTTGCGCCAAAATTTTGGCAAGTTCGGGCAGATTGTTTTGCAGCTGTTCGGCAAGCATATAGGGCGGGTTGATGACAAACATGCCGCTGCCGTGCATACCGAAGCCGTCACTGCGCGGCGTATGGACATGGAGTTCGGCGTGCAGATAATTGTCGGGAGCGATTTTTTTGAGTTCGTCCGGCAGTTTGCGGCTTTCTTCGCGGCTCAGGCAGGGATACCAAACCATGTAGCAGCCGGTTTCAAAGCGTTTCAAGGCATCTTTCAAGACTTGGACGACGCGGCGGTAGTCTTGTTTTTCTTCGTAGGGCGGATCAATCAAGACAGCGGTGCGGCGGGGCGGAGGAGGCAAGAGTGAAATCAGGCCCTGATAACCGTCCGCTTGGCTGACTTGCACTTTGCGCGGCGGACGGACTTCGCGCATATTGTTTTGCAAATGGACAAAATCGGCAGGATGCAACTCAAAGAGGCGCATTTTGTCGCTGTCGCGCGTGAGCGCCTGTGCCAGCCAAGGCGAGCCGCAGTAAAGGTTATCTTGCGGCAGTATTTGTTTCAGACGGCCTACAAATTCGGCCAATTCGGCAGGCAGCTTGTCAACTTGTTCCAAGAGTGCAATGCCTTGTTTGTATTCGCCGACTTTTTGCGCTTCATCGCCGCTCAAATCATACAAACCGGCACCGCTGTGCGTATCGATATACCAATAAGGCTTGTCTTTGCGGTTGAAATATTCGAGGACGAGGAAAAGGGTAAAGTGCTTGAGCATATCGGCATGGTTGCCGGCATGGAAGGCGTGGCGGTAGCTAAGCATGATCGGGCTGCGGAAATAAAAATCCGATTATACCCCAAACCATCGCCATTACCGCTTTCAGACGGCCTTTGTGCCTGGAAAATGCTACAATATCCGCCTTATCGTACCATCGGAAAGAAGACATCATGTTTACAGGCATCGTACAAGGCATGGGCAAAATTACAGACATCGCCCAACCTTCGCCCGACTTTCGTACCCACACTGTCGAGCTGCCCCCCGAAATCGCCGACAATCTGCAAATCGGCGCTTCTGTCGCCAACAATGGCTGCTGCCTGACCATTACCCGAATCGACGGCAACAAAGTCAGCTTTGATTTGATGGACGAAACCTTACGCAAAACCAATCTCGGTAGCTTGAAAGTCGGCGACAGTGTCAATTTGGAACGCGCGGCACGATTTGGCGATGAAATCGGCGGCCATGTGATGAGCGGTCATGTGATGGCGGTTACCCGAATTTCCCGTATCGAATCCAGCGAGTTCAACCGTACAGTTTGGTTTGAGCTGCCGGAAAACCTCAAGCCCTACATCCTGACCAAAGGCTTTGTCGGTTTGGACGGTTGCAGCCTGACCATAGGCGAAGTCAGCGACAGCGAATTTTGCGTACACCTGATTCCGGAGACTTTGGAGCGTACCCTGTTTGGCAGCCGCAAAGAAGGCGACCTCATCAATATTGAAATCGATCCGCAAACCCAAGCCGTTGTCGATACCGTGATGCGTGTATTGGCTCAAAAGGCCGTCTGAAAAAAGAAAGCCGAAATGAAATTATCTAATTTTTTGAAAAAAGCGAATTCCGTTTTAAACCGTCTGGATTTAATCCTGCCTGACGAAGCCGGTAAAACCGACTGGCGCGCTTTGGCCTACCGTTGGCACAGTGTGGGCAAAAAAGGTATTTTGGAAAGCCTGCCGCGTCCGCATACGTTTCCTTTGAGTAGATTGGCGGCAGTCGGTTCGCAAACCGACAGGCTGAAACGCAATACCGAGCAATTTTTGGCAGGTCGCCCAGCAAATAATGTCTTGATGACCGGCGCGCGCGGTACGGGTAAATCCTCCTTGGTTAAAGCGTTGTTGCACGAATATGCAGATCGCGGCCTGCGACTGATTGAGGTGGACAAAAGCGATTTGATCAGTCTGCCGGCTTTGTTGACGCTGTTGTCCGAGCGTCCCGAGAAATTTATCGTTTTCTGCGATGATTTGTCGTTTGAAAGTGGTGATGAAACCTATAAAGCCTTGAAAACTGCTTTAGACGGCGGTCTGTCGCAACGTTGCACCAATGTTTTGGTTTATGCTACTTCCAACCGTCGTCATTTAATTCCCGAATACATGGATGAAAACGGCGGTACTACGGGCATTCGCGGCGAAATTCATCAGAAAGAGGCTGTTGAGGAGAAAATTTCCCTTTCCGACCGTTTCGGCTTATGGTTGAGTTTTTATCCTTTCGACCAAAACGATTATTTGACTGCCGTAGCCAACTGGTTGGACGATTTCAATGTGCCTTTTGACGATACGGCACGCCAAGCCGCGTTGCAATGGGCGCAAATGCGCGGCAGCCGTTCGGGCCGCTCGGCATGGCAGTTTGCCTGCGACTGGGCAGGTCGGTTGCCGGAAGAAAGAGTGCTGGATTAAGGCTGAAAAAGTAAAGGCCGTCTGAATATGGTTTCAGACGGCCTTTTTGTATTTTTATTTATCCATCAGCGCAAGCATGAGGACAACCATTGCTGGCGTTGGCGCGGATTGAGCAGATGATAGAGGCGGTATTGGATTTCCATTTCATCCACCGCGTAGTCCATGCTGGAGAGGTAGCGGTTTTCAACATAATCACGGGCGGCGTTTGAGTCGAATGAATCGCCGGAGAGGATTTTGATGATGGTTTGGCGGCGGTTGCGGTCGGAGCGTACGGTTTTGCGGTAGGCTTTATCGTTGATTTGTTTGAAGTCGGTACGCAGGCGGCGCAGGGCGGCGTGTTGGTCGGCGGATAAATTGAGCTGTCGGATGTCGCAATTCGGGTGGAAGTCGTCCAAAGTGGCCAGAAACGGACCGGCGTGTGCAGGCAGACTGGAACAGAGTAGGGCGAGTGCTAAGAAAATAAAAGTCGGATAGCGGGAAAGTGCAACAGACACGGTGTTTTCCTAATGTTTCATCAGGTTTGGAAATATAACCGATAAGCGTGTGAAAGGCAGTATCAATGCAGTTAACTTTTGTTAATGATGTTAGATTTTTTTGAATGTGTATGTAATCTAATAATTTATTTTCAAAGCCTTACTATGTGATTATAAGTTTCATTAATGTATATGAAATGTAAATTCACAAAAATGACGGCAGAGACGTTGTCGGCGGCATACAACATAGGGTTAAAAATGCGATAATGACAAAGGAACACACTTTAGGAGAATAAACATGACCGACTACCGTATTGCCCCCAGTATTTTGTCTGCTGATTTTGCCCGTTTGGGCGAAGAGGTTGCCGAAGTTATCCGCGCCGGTGCGGATTTGATTCATTTTGATGTGATGGACAATCATTACGTGCCGAATCTGACTTTCGGCCCTATGGTTTGCGCAGCTTTGAAACCGTATGCAACCGTGCCGGTCGATGTGCATTTGATGGTTGAGCCGGTGGACGATTTGATTCATGCGTTTGCCAAAGCCGGTGCCAATATCATTACCTTTCATCCGGAAGCCAGCCGCCATGTCGACCGCAGCTTGGGTTTGATTAAAGAATACGGCTGTCAGGCAGGTTTAGTATTGAATCCTGCTACGCCGGTCAATATTCTGGAAAACGTTTTGGACAAACTGGATATGGTGTTGCTGATGTCGGTCAACCCGGGCTTTGGCGGACAAAGCTTTATCCCGAATACGCTGGTGAAAATCCGCAAGGTACGTGAGATGTTGGACGAGTATGAACGGCAAAGCGGCCGCCATATCGTATTGGAAGTCGATGGCGGCGTGAAGACAGACAATATTGCTGAAATTGCGGCGGCAGGTGCGGATACGTTTGTTGCCGGTTCGGCGATTTTTGGCAAAGCGGATTACAAAGCCGTTATCGATGAAATGCGTCAACAGTTGGCGCAAGTCGGATAACTAAGCCGGGATATTCTTGGTTTTTCAAACTTTGGAATAACAATATTGAATATTAAAGGCCGTCTGAAATGATTTTCAGACGGCCTTTTGTTTTAGCCTAAACCCTTACAGCGGCCATTTCAATGCAGGATTACTTTCAATGACTGCTTTGAATTGGTTTTGAATACGCTCAATCGCTTCTTGCGTATCCGCTTCAAAACGCAATACCAAAATCGGCGTGGTATTGGAAGCACGCATCAGGCCGAAGCCGTCAGGGAATTCAACGCGCAAGCCGTCGATGGTGATAATTTCGGTCGCACCTTCAAACTTGGCATTGGCAGCCAGCTCTTCAATCACTTTGTGGCCGTTGCTTCCTTCCGGCAGGTCGATGTTGAGTTCCGGAGTGGAAATGCTTTGCGGCAGCTTGTTCAATACTTCGGACGGATTGTCGAAGTTAGACAGGATTTCCAAGAGGCGTGCGCCGGCATACATGCCGTCGTCGAAGCCGAACCAGCGTTCTTTAAAGAAAACGTGGCCGCTCATTTCGCCGGCAACCAGTGCGCCGGTTTTTTTCATGGTGGATTTGATGAAGCTGTGGCCGGTTTTTTCCATCACAGGTTCGCCGTCGTGTTCTTTAATCCAAGGCGCGAGCAGACGGGTAGATTTGACGTCGAAAATCACTTTGGCTTTAGGATTGCGGCTCAACACGTCTTGCGCGAAAAGCATCAGTTGGCGGTCTGGATAGATGATGTTGCCGTCTTTGGTGACCACGCCCAAGCGGTCGGCATCGCCGTCAAATGCCAAGCCGATTTCGGCATCGCTGTTTTTAAGCTCGACGATGAGGTCTTGCAGGTTTTTCGGTTTGGAAGGATCAGGGTGGTGATTAGGGAAATTGCCGTCCACTTCGCAGAAAAGTTCGGTAACTTCATTGCCCAAACCTTTGTAGAGTTTGCCTGCAAATGCGCCGCCGACACCGTTGCCCGCGTCAATCACGATTTTCATCGGGCGTTTGAGCTTGATATGGCCGACGATGTTGTTGTGGTATTCGCCGGAGATGTCTTTTTCGGTTACGCTGCCTTGTTTGTCGGCGGCAACAAAACCGTCTTTTTCAATAATGGCTAAAAGTTCTTGAATGGCTTCTCCTGCGAGCGTGTCGCCGCCGAGCATCATTTTGAAACCATTGTAATCAGGCGGATTGTGGCTGCCGGTAATCATTACGCCGCTGCCGCCGCATTCGTTGATGGCTGCGAAGTAAAGCATAGGGGTGGCAACCATGCCGACGTTGAGGACGTCGATGCCGCTGTCTGTAAAACCGCGTTGAATTTGTGCCATCAGGCCGGGGCCGCTCAAACGGCCGTCGCGGCCGAGTGCGATGCGTGTAATGCCTTTTTCGGAGGCTTTGGTGGCAATGGCTTTGCCGATTAAGTAGGCAGCTTCGTCGGTCAGGGTCTTACCGACGATGCCTCGGATGTCGTAGGCTTTGAAAATGTCGCGGGCGATATTTGCCATGTCGATTTCCTTTGAATTTAAGGGAAAATAATAGGCGTTATTCTAACACGGCTAAAAGGCCGTCTGAAGAATTCAGGCGGCCTTTTGTCGTTACATCAAAGAACAGTGTTGTTTGGACGAATCAATTGTTGAAAGTGTTGCACTGGTTAATGTCGCCGCTTTCCAAGCCGCGTTTGAGCCAAGTCATGCGTTCTTCGGACGAGCCATGGGTAAAGCTGTCGGGAACGACATAGCCCTGAGCCTGTTTCTGCAAGCGGTCATCGCCGACGGATTCGGCAGCCAGCATCGCTTTTTGAATGTCTTCGGCTTTGAAGATATTGTTGTTGACGGCGTAGTGTCCCCAAATACCGGCGAAGCAGTCGGCCTGCAATTCGAGTTTGACGGAAAGAGCATTGGCCTCTTTCTTGCCGACTTGCTGTTGCATTTTGTGGACTTTAGGCAGAATGCCGAGCAGGTTTTGAACGTGATGGCCGACTTCATGGGCAATAACGTAGGCAAACGCAGCATCGCTGGCCGATTCGAGCTTGGTGCGCATGTCTTCGTAGAAGCTCAAATCCAAATAAACTTTTTGGTCGCCCGGGCAGTAAAACGGGCCCATGGCAGATTGGCCCGTACCGCAGGCGGTGGACGTACCGCCTTCATACAACACCATGGTTGCCGGTGTATAGCGTTGGCCGTGTTGTTGGAAATATTTGCTCCATGCTTTTTCCGTATCGGCAAGGACAACGCGGGACAGTTCGTTCAATTCGGCTTCTTGTTGGCTGTCGAGTCGGGAAGCTTGCTGGGTAGGAATGCTCATCGAAGATGAGCCGCCAACCAAACCGCTCAAATCCACGCCGTAATATGCGCCGATCAAAACCACGATAATGCCGAGTATGCCCGGTGTTTTGCCGCCACCGCCGCCGCGGCTTCCGCGGCGATCTTCGACGTTTTGGCTTTGTTCACGACCTTTCCAATCCATAATGCGTATCCTGTGTAGTTTTCATGCGGCGGATTATACTATGGAATGCCAAATGTGTTTGATCGAGTTGTGAATATTGCTTGAGGCCGTCTGAAAATGCGACATCTGGAAAGTGAAAACGGCAGTATCTTTCAGACGGCCTTGGTGTTTGTTAGAATGAATAAACCTACTATTGGGAGATATAAGATGAAAGTCAGCAGTAAAGCTATTGTCAACGGCGAATTTGAAGACAAATACGGCAAGCGCGGCAGCCAGTTCAGCCCGAGCGGTATGCCTTCTTATTCGATTCCTTTTGAGATCGAAGATGTACCTGAAGGAATAAAATCGTTTGCCGTGGTGTTGGAAGACAAAGATGCCATTTCAGCATCGGGTTTCGTATGGACGCATTGGTTGATTTCGGATTTGAAACGTACTTTCGTGGCAGAAAATGAAAGTATTTCTGCAACAGATTTTACGCAGGGTGCAAACACTTGGGCGAGCGCATTGGGTAAATTTGAAATTGAAGAGGCTTCTTTTTACGGCGGTATGGCGCCACCGAACAACCGCCATCGTTATGAACTGATTGTGTACGCGCTGGATACCGTTTTGGATTTGCCGCGCGGTTTCCGCTTTAATGAGCTGCATTTTGCCATGCAGGGCCATGTTTTGGATTCGGCATGCGTGGTCGGTACTTATGATGTATGACGGTATGCGTCATTATTGAAAACAGCCTGTCCGTTTTTAATTCGGACAGGCTGTTTTTATGGGAAATCAAATCAATTAAACCACTTCGGCTTTAGTGATGATGACAGGTTCGCTCGGTACGTCGTCGTGGTAGCCGTGACGTTTGGTAGAAACGCCTTCGATAGCATCGACAACGTCAAAACCGTCAACGACTTTACCGAATACGGCATAGCCCCAGTCTTGGACAACGGTTTTGCCGTACAGCTCTTTAGAACGGAAGTTCAAGAAAGCGTTGTCGGCAGTGTTGATGAAGAATTGCGCGCTGGCAGAATGAGGATCGGAAGTACGTGCCATGGCGATGGTGTATTTCTCGTTAGGCAAACCGTTGGATGCTTCGTTTTGAATCGGATCACGGGTTTCTTTTTCGTTCATGTTTTCATCCATGCCGCCGCCTTGAATCATGAAGCCTTTGATGACGCGGTGGAAGATTACGCCGTCGTAGAAGCCGTCTTTAACGTATTGCTCGAAGTTTTTAGCAGTAACGGGGGCTTTGTCGAAATCGAGTTCGATTTTGATGTCGCCTTTGTTGGTGTGCAGGATAATCATGGGTTTCCTTTCGTTAGAATCCGGTTTTGAATCATTCGTTAAATTGTGTCTGAACGACAAACTTCAAGGCCGTCTGAAAAATATTCTTTCAGACGGCCTTGTTGTTTAGGTTGATGGTTTACATCAGTACAGCATAAGCCCACAGAGCAACCAATACTACGCAGAGGATGTTCAGCAATAAGCCGACATTCATCATTTCGCGTTGCTTGATTAAGCCTGTACCGAACACAATCGCGTTAGGCGGTGTGGCAACCGGCAACATGAAGGCACAAGATGCACCGACACCGATGACGAATACCAAGACTTGTTCCGGCAGACCCATTTGCGCGGCAATGCTGGCGAAAATAGGCACAAGCAGGGCGGCGGAAGCCGTGTTACTGGTGAACTCGGTCAGGAAGATGATGAAGGTGGCAACCACGAAAATCACCAGCAATGCAGGAGAATGGGAGAATGTGGAAGCAACTTGCTGACCCAATGCTTCAGATGCGCCAGAAGATTGCAGCAACGCGCTCAAGCTGATACCGCCACCGAAGAGCATCAATACACCCCAGTCGGTATTACGGGCAACTTCTTTCCATTGCGCCACGCCGAATACGACGACGGCAACGGCGGCAATCAGGGCGATAACGGTATCGGGGTTGGAAATACCGAATGCGGCTTTGATTTTGGAGCTGAATACCCAAGCGATGGCGGCTGCCAAGAAAATCAACAACGCGATAACGCGGTGCAAAGTCCAAGGGATAGATTCGGCTTTAACTTCCACGCGCTCGTTCAAATTAGGTTTGAGGATGACGTACATGGAGAACAGCATCAACGGCAGAATCAACAGCATCATCGGCAGGCCGAGCTTCATCCAGCCGACGAAGTCCAAGTTCAGCGCTTTGGCGGCAATCATGTTCGGCGGAGAACCGACCACGGTACCCAAGCCGCCGATACTGGCGCAGTAGGCGATACCGAGCAGGACGAAAACGTAGGTTTTGCGTTCTTTTTCTTGATCGAGGTGGCTCATCATACCCATTGCCAAAGGCAGCATCATCGCGGCAGTCGCAGTGTTACTGATCCACATAGACAGGAAGGCGGTAACGGCAAACAGCATCAATACGGCAACTTTCATATTGCCGCGGGACAGGCGCAACAGGCTGACGGCGATTTTACGGTCGAGACGTTGCATGTGCAGTGCGGTAGCAAGTGCGAAGCCGCCGAAGAAGATGTAAATCGTCGGATCAGCAAAGCCTGCCATTGCTTTTTTGATGTCCATATCCGGGAAGCCGAGTACAACGGCAAGGATAGGGATCATCAGCGCGGTAACGGTAATGTGTACGGCTTCGGTAAACCAAAGTGCCGCAACGAAAATCAACAGCGCGATACCTTTGTTGGC
>NZ_JBQCTZ010000128.1:0-10062 GCF_051963715.1 Neisseria sp. P0001.S005
TGTTTAAACCTGTTGAAAGCGGCCAACAGGCTAAGTGTGCCTGTTGCCGCCCAAAAGGCGGCCCGGATGCCTGATTATCAGGTATCCGGGGAGAAAAAAGGGAAATTGGGAACAAAAAACAGCCGGAAGCTTGGGTTTGGGCTTCGGCTGTTGGGTGGAGGGGGATTTTTGCAAAGGTCTCTTGGCGCAATTTCCCGCCCCGCGCCCGGCGTTTGAAACGGTTCCGTATATCGGGCTTCTTGCGAAAATCCAAACCGGGGTTGAAAGCAAAAAGCCCGGCGGAAACCCAAGCCGGCCGCAAGAGGCGGGCGGGTCGGCTGAAACATTTGGATTCCGGCAACCTGGGCATCCTTACCCTGCCTGCGCGGCGGCAAACCGTAGCCTGCCCTTCCGGCATTTCCCGTTTTGCAGGAAGTCTGTTGCCCGCACGGCTGCCCCCGCCTGTTTTGCGGGCGCAAACCCGAAACCGGGCGGGCGGCCTCGGCCGGCGTTCAAGATACGCGCTTAGAATAAATGTTTAGCAACAATAAGTTGCCGCGCATATAATTTTTCCTTCTATCTAATGGCGAAATCAGTCTTTCCGTTCCCCCCGCCGCTTCGCCTATGATAGGCGCACGGTTTTAGAGTGAGAACGGAAATGGACTACTTCCCCCTGTTTGTCGATTTGAAAGGCCGCCCCGTTCTGGTGGTGGGCGCGGGTCATGTGGCTTTGCGCAAAATCCGCCTGCTACTGCGCTGCGGCGCGGTTGTCCGCATTGCGGCGGGCAGGCTGCATCCGAAAGTGGCCGCGCTGCACGGCGCGGGCAGGGTGGAGTGGGCGGCGCGCTCGTTCTCGCCCGAACTGCTCGACACGGCCTTCCTCGCCGTGGCCGCCACCGACGATTCCGATTTGAACGAGCGGGTGTTCCAAGCCGCGCAGAGCCGCCGCCTGCTGGTGAACACGGTGGACGACCCCGCCCGCTGCAACTTCATCTTCCCCTCGATTATCGACCGCAACCCCATCCAAATCGCCATTTCCAGCGGCGGCAAGGCACCGGTGCTGGCGCGGCTGCTGCGCGAGAGGCTGGAAGCCCTGCTGCCGCAGGGTTTGGGCGTAATGGCGCAGATTGCCGGGCAATGGCGCGGCCGCGTGAAGGCGCGGCTCGGCAGCACGACGCAGCGCCGCCGCTTCTGGGAAAGGCTGTTTGCTTCCGCCGCCTTCTGGCGTTTGGCGGAAAGCCGCCGCAGCCGCGAGGCCGGGCAGCTGATGTGGCGGCATTTGGCCGGGGAGCAGCCGCAAAGCGGCGAAGTGGCGCTGGTGGGCGCGGGGCCGGGAGATGCCGGGCTGCTCACGCTCAAAGGCCTGCAGCGCATTCAGGAAGCCGACGTGGTGCTGTACGACGCGCTGGTGTCGGATGCGGTGCTGGATTTGGTGCGGCGCGATGCCGACAAAATCTGCGTGGGCAAGCGCGCCGGCGGCGGCAGCGTGCCGCAGGAGGAAACCAACCGCCTGCTGGTGCGCCATGCCCGTGCGGGCAAACGCGTGGTGCGGCTCAAGGGCGGCGACCCGTTCGTGTTCGGGCGCGGCGGCGAGGAATTGGAAGCCTTGCGCGAAGCGGGCATTCCGTTTGAAGTGGTGCCCGGCATCACCGCCGCACTGGGCGCGGCCGCCTACGCCGGCATCCCGCTCACCCACCGCGACCACGCGCACGGCGCGATGTTCATCACCGGCCACCGCAAAATCGACGCCGAAGCGCCCGACTGGCCTGCTCTGGCGCAGAACCGGCAAACGCTGGTGGTGTATATGGGCACGATTAAGGCCGCCGAACTTTCGCGCGAGCTGATTGCGCACGGTCGCGCCGCCTCCACGCCCGCCGCCGTTATCAGCTGCGGCACGCTGCCGCATCAGCAGGTGTTTTCCGGCAGCCTGGCCGAGCTGCCCGAATTGGCCGCGCAAGCCGCCCAGCCTGCCCTGCTGGTGATCGGCGAAACCGTGGCGCTGCGGCAGGATTTGGCCTGGTTCGGCGGGCAGCCCGACCAGCAAGACGAACAGGGCGGCCGCTATGTGCAGCCGCAGCCCGCCGCAGCGGCCGGGCAGGCGGCGTGAGGGGGAATGCCGTGAATATCCGAGAAATCCCGGTTGTCCGCGAAGAAACCGCTTCCGCCGTATCCTTCCGCCCCAAGCTGTGGCAGATTCCCCGCCCCATTTCCGCCGTGTACCAAAGGCTACCTGAAAAAACCGCCGCGCTGCGCCGCCGCCTGCTGGAAATCTACCGCCGCCACAGCCGCGTGAAGCTGGCCAGCAGCCTGGCGGTGGAGGATATGCTGATTACCGACCTGCTGGCGCAACAAGGCCTGCGCGTGGAAGTGTTCATGCTGCAAACCGGCCGCCTCAACGCCGAAACCCTTGATTTGGCCGACGAAGTGCGCCGCCGCTACCCCGCACTCGACTTCCGCCTCTACTACCCCGAAGAAAAAGCGGTGGAAGAATACGTGCAAACCCACGGCCTGAACGCCTTCTACGACAGCGTGGAGTTGCGCAAGCGCTGCTGCCACATCCGCAAAGTCGAGCCGCTCAACCGCGCCCTGGCCGATGCCGACGCCTGGCTCACCGGCCAGCGCCGCGGGCAGTCGGTCACCCGCAGCGAACTCGCCCTGGCCGAATACGACAACGCGCGCGGCATCGCCAAATACAACCCGATTTTCGACTGGAGCGAACAGGAAGTGTGGGCCTACACCCTGCAGCAGCGCCTGCCATTCAACGAACTCTACCGCCAAGGCCACCCCAGCATCGGCTGCGAACCCTGCACCATGCCCGTGAAGGAAGGCGAAGACATCCGCTCCGGCCGCTGGTGGTGGGAAAGCCGCGACAGCAAAGAATGCGGCCTGCACAAATAGCCGCCGCAACCCAAAAGGCTACCTGAAAAAACGTAAGGGACTCTTCAGCCCGCCGCAAGCCCGATATTTTCAGGTAGCCCCAGCCCGCCACGGGCTACCTGAAACCGCAACCCGAACAACCAACCCGACAGAAAGCCCGCCATGAGCGCCACCCTGCAAAACGACCACCTCGACTGGCTCGAAGCCGAATCCGTCCACATCATCCGCGAAGTGCTGGCCGAATGCCGCAACCCCGCCATCCTGTTTTCCGGCGGCAAAGACTCCGTCGTCCTGCTCGCCCTCGCCCGCAAAGCCTTCGCCGTGCCCGGGCGGAGCATCCCGCTGCCCTTCCCGCTGGTGCACATCGACACCGGCCACAACTACCCCGAAGTCATCGCCTTCCGCGACCAAACCGCCCGGGAATCTGGCGCGCGGCTCATCGTCGGCAGCGTGGAAGACTCCATCGCCAAAGGCACGGTGGTGCTGCGGCGCGAAACCGACTCCCGCAACGCCGCCCAGGCCGTCACACTGCTCGAAACCATCGAAGAGCACGGCTTCGGCGCACTGATGGGCGGCGCGCGGCGCGACGAAGAAAAAGCCCGCGCCAAAGAGCGCATCTTCTCCTTCCGCGACGAATTCGGCCAATGGAACCCCAAAGACCAGCGCCCCGAACTCTGGTCGCTCTACAACGCCCGCCTGCACCCCGGCGAAAACCTGCGCGTGTTCCCCATATCCAACTGGACCGAACTCGACATCTGGCAATACATCGAACGCGAAAAGCTCGCCCTGCCGCCGATCTACTACGCCCACCGCCGCCAAGTGGTGCGCCGCAACGGCCTCTTAGTGCCCGTAACCGAACTCACCCCGCCGCGCGAAGGCGAACAGATAGAAGAGCTGTCCGTGCGCTTCCGCACCGTGGGCGACATCTCCTGCACCTGCCCCGTGGCCAGCAGCGCCGCCACCCCCGCTGAAATCATCGCCGAAACCGCCCTGGCCGACATCTCCGAGCGCAGCGCCACCCGCATGGACGACCAAGTGAGCGAAGCTGCCATGGAGCAGCGCAAGAAACAAGGCTATTTCTAGCCCGAAGGCTACCTGAAAAAGCCCCGCACCGTTTTTCAGGTAGCCTAAAAAGCCGCAAGGCAGGCTACAGGCGCAAGCAGACACAACGCCAAAGCGGATTTGGAACGCGAACGCCCGCACCCGCAAAACGGCAGCGGCGGCCTGAAAGCACTTTGCCCGCCTCATGCAGACGGAGGCAGCCGCACCCGAAACAGCGCAGACCCGCCGCCCAGGCCGTCTGAAACCCCAACAACCCACCCAAAGAAAGCCCGACATCATGACCAGCTCCCACCGCCAAGCCCCCCTGCGCTTCATCACCGCCGGCAGCGTGGACGATGGCAAATCCACCCTTATCGGCCGCCTGCTCTACGACAGCAAAGCCCTGCTCGGCGACCAGGTACGCCGCCTCGAAAGCAGCCGCAGCCAAGGCGCGATCGATTTCTCCGCCCTCACCGACGGCCTCGAAGCCGAACGCGAACAAGGCATCACCATCGACGTGGCCTACCGTTACTTCGCCACCGCCCGCCGCAAATTTATCATCGCCGACACCCCCGGCCACGAACAATACACCCGCAACATGGTAACCGGCGCCTCCACCGCCCACGCCGCCGTATTGCTCATAGACGCCGCCCAGCTCGATTTTTCCCAACAGCCGCTGCAACTGCTGCCGCAAACCAAACGCCACTCCGCCATCCTGCGCCACCTGCGCTGCCCGCACATCATCGTGGCCGTCAACAAAATGGACTTGCTCGGCTTCAGCCAAGAAAAATTCAACGCCGTCGCCGCCGCCTACCGCGAACTGGCCGACACTCTCGGCCTGCCCGAAATCCGCTTCATCCCCATCTCCGCCCTCAACGGCGACAACATCGTGCACGAAAGCGCCCACACCCCGTGGTACCAAGGCGGCTCGCTGCTGCAAGTGCTGGAAAGCCTGCCCGCAGGCGAAGGCGTGTCCGAAGCGCCGCAAGACTTCCACTTCCCCGTACAGCTCGTACAGCGCGCCGACGGCAGCAAACAGGACGACTTCCGCGGCTACCAAGGCCGCATCGAAGCCGGCAGCGTGCGCGTGGGTGACAAAATCCGCGTCGAACCCGCCGGGCTCGAAAGCAGCGTGCGCGGCATCATCGGCCTCAAAGGCAGCGTGGATCAGGCAACCGCAGGCGAACCCGCCACCCTCCTCCTCGCCAACGACATCGACATCTCGCGCGGCGACACCATCCTTTCCGCCGCCAGCCCGCTTGAGCCGCAACGCCGCCTTATCGCCACCCTGTGCTGGTTCGACAGCCGCCCGCTCAACCCCGCCCGCAAATACCTGCTCAAACACACCACCCGCACCGTGCCCGCCAAAATCGCCGCCGTACGCCGCGTGTGGGACGTGCACACCCTCAGCCACTCCGCCGGGCGCAACACGCTGGAAATGAACGACCTGGGCGAAGTCGAGCTTACGCTGGCGCAACCCGTCGTCTGCACCCTCTACGCCGCCAACCCCGCCACCGGCGCCTTCATCCTGATAGATGAAGCCACCAACCACACCGCCGCCGCCGGCATGATACTGGCCGACGCAGAAGCGGTAGGCGAAACGCAGCAGGCAGAACAGGCTACCTGAAAACCCGACGGCCAACTTTCAGGTAACCCGCAGATCGGGCATAAATGCCGAACAGAACAAATAAAGGCCGTCTGAAACCGCCGCCTTTTCCCGTGAGAGAAGGCTACCTGAAACACAATCCGGCAGCCTACCACCCGCCGTACAACCGGAGCGCGGACACCCCCGTTCGCCGTACGCAAGACGGGCTACCTGAAAACCCGACGGCTAAATTTCAGGTAGCCCCAGCAAGAGTAGCAAGAGCAAGAGTAGGTCGGGTTAGGCTGCAAGCCGTAACCCAACAATCCGCCCCTTAATTTTTAGGTAGCCCCAGCCCATAACAAACCATCCCAAGGAACCCGCCATGAACCCGCTTCCCCCCGAACTCGCCGCCCAAATCGCCGCGCTCACCCCCCTGCAGCTGGCCTGGCTCTCCGGCTACTGCTGGTCGCAGGCCGGCGGGCAGGCCGTGCAGCCCGGCATCGGTGCACCTGCCGCCACAGCCCCCGCTCCCGCCGCCGAACCCCTGCGCGTGGCCGTGATTTCCGCCTCGCAAACCGGCAACGCCCGCAAAGTGGCCGCAGAGCTGCAGCAAAGGCTCGCCGCCGCCGGCGTGAACGCCGCCCACACCGCCGCCGCCGACTACAAACCCAAAAACATCGCAGGCGAACAACTCGTGCTGCTCGTTACCTCCACCCAGGGCGAGGGCGAACCGCCCGAAGAAGCGCTCAGCCTCTACAAACTGCTCGGCGGCAAAAAAGCCCCCAAACTTTCCGGCCTCAAATTTGCCGTGCTCGGGCTGGGCGACTCCAGCTACCCCATGTTCTGCGGCGCGGGCAAAAGTTTCGACGAGCTGTTAGCCAAACTCGGCGGCGAACGCCTGCTGGAGCGGCAGGATTGCGACTTGGAATACCAGGCCGAAGCCGCCGCCTGGCTGGACAAAATCGTGCCGCTGGTGGGCAGCCTGGCCGCCGCGCCCGCCGCCGCAACTGGTACGGGCAACGCTTCCGGCAGCCCCGCCCCCGCCGCGCCCGCATCCGCCTACAACAAGGCCAACCCCTTCCCCGCCACCCTGCTCGTCCGCCAGAAAATCACCGGCCGCGATTCGGAAAAAGACGTGCGCCACATCGAAATCGACCTCTCCGGCTCCGGCCTGCAATACCGCGCGGGCGACGCGCTGGGCGTATGGTTTGAAAACGACCCCGCCGTCGTGGACGAAATCCTCGCCGCCGTCTCGCTCAAGGGCGACGAGCCGGTGAATGCGGGCGGGCAGGGCAAAACCGTGCGCGAAGCCCTGCTGCACGATTGGGAAATCGGCCTGAACACCCCGCAGTTCGTGCAGGGCTACGCCGAAATCTCCGGCAATCCCGAGCTGAAGCAGGCCGCCGCCGACGCTTCCGCCTACGCCGCCGCCAACCCGATTGCCGGTATCGTGTCGCAATACCCCGCCGCGCTCACCGCCGAGCAGCTCGCCGGCCTGCTGCGCCCGCTCGCCCCGCGCCTCTACTCCATCTCCTCCGCGCCCGAAGAAGTGGGCGAGGAAGTACACCTCACCGTGGGCGTGCTGCGCTACGAACACAACGGCATCCCGCGCACCGGCGCCGCCTCCGGCTTTCTGGGTGAACGTTTGGAAGAAGAAGGCAGCGTGCGCGTGTTCGTGGAGGAAAACCCCCGCTTCAGGCTACCTGAAAACCCCGACACGCCCGTAATCATGATCGGCGCGGGCACCGGCGTCGCCCCCTTCCGCGCCTTCATGCAGCAGCGTGCCGCCAACGGCGACAGTGGCAAAAACTGGCTGATTTTCGGCAACCAGCATTTCACCCAAGACTTCCTCTACCAAACCGAATGGCAGGGTTGGGCGAAAGACGGCCTGCTCAACAAATACGACTTCGCCTGGTCGCGCGATCAGGAAGAGAAAATCTACGTGCAGCACAAAATCCGCGAAGAAGCCGCCGAACTGTGGCAATGGCTGCAGCAGGGCGCGCACATCTACGTGTGCGGCGACGCCTCGCGCATGGCCAAAGACGTGGAGCAGGCCCTGCTCGACACCATCGCCGAACAAGGCGGCCTGAGCGCCGACGACGCAGACGAATACCTCGACAACCTGCGCCAGGAAGGCCGCTACCAGCGCGACGTGTATTGAAAACAGCGGCTGTTTTTCAGGCAGCCCCGCCAGGCAAAAAAAGGCTACCTGAAAATCAAAAAACCATTTTCAGACGGCCTTTCCCCAAGGCGGCCAAGTTGCAAACAGGAAAGGCTACCTGAAAAATTATTTGCTATGTTATTCAATTAATTGTTTCAGCGGCGGATTGAATGTCCGTATCCGGCAAATCCGCCGCCCCAAATGTCGGTTTCGAGAATCCGGCCTGGCGGTTTTCAGGTAGCCCGATTAGGAAACGGCAGTAGGACGGATACCCGTATCCGACAAGCAAAGGCAAGTTCAGGCAGCCCCAAGCAGGAAACGGAAAGGCTACCTGAAAACGGAAAACCGCCTTTCAGGCAGCCCCAAAACAACCCAAACCCAAAGGAACCCAAGCATGAGCACCCCCGACCCCCCCGCCAAACTCCCCGCCACCCCCCTGGCCGACAACGAACGCCTCAAAGGCCAGAGCCACCATTTGCGCGGCACCATCGCCCAAGACCTCGGCGACGGCCTCACCGGCGGCTTCAACGGCGACAACTTCCAGCTCATCCGCTTCCACGGCATGTACGAGCAGGACAACCGCGATATCCGCGCCGAGCGGAACGACCAAAAGCTCGACAACCTCAAAAACGTCATGCTGCGCTGCCGCCTGCCCGGCGGCGTGATCACCCCGCAGCAGTGGCTGGGCATCGACCAATTCGCCGGCAGCCATACCCTCTACGGCTCCATCCGCCTCACCAACCGCCAAACCTTCCAATACCACGGCATCCTCAAGCCCGACATCAAAGCCGTGCACCAATGGCTGCACAAACTCGGCCTCGACTCCATCGCCACCGCAGGCGACGTGAACCGCAACGTCCTGTGCACCAGCAACCCCGTGGAAAGCAGCCTGCACCGCGAAGCCTGGGAATGGGCGAAGAAAATCAGCGAACACCTCCTGCCCAAATCCCGCGCCTACGCCGAAATCTGGCTCGACGGCGAAAAAGTGGAAACCACCGAAACCGCCCCCCTGGCCGAAGGCGTGAAAAGCGGCGACGACACCGAACCCGTACTCGGCGCCAGCTACCTGCCGCGCAAATTCAAAACCACCGTCGTCATCCCCCCGCACAACGACGTAGACCTGCACGCCAACGACTTAAACTTCGTCGCCATCGAAGAAAACGGCAAACTCGCCGGCTTCAACGTACTCGTGGGCGGCGGCCTCTCCATGGAGCACGGCAACACCAAAACCTACCCCGACACCGCCCGCGAATTCGGCTTCATCGGGCTCGACAAAGTGCTCGACTGCGCCGCCGCCGTCGTTTCCGTGCAGCGCGACTGGGGCAACAGGAGCGACCGCAAAGCCGCCAAAACCCGCTACACCCTCGAGCGCGTGGGCACGGAAGTATTCATCGCCGAAGTGGAAAACCGCATGGGCGCAAAATTCCAGCCCATCCGCCCCTACGAATTCACCACGCGCGGCGACCGCATCGGCTGGGTGCAGGGCGAAGACAAAAAATGGCACCTTACCCTCTTCATCGAAAACGGCCGCATCACCGACGCGCCCGGCCGCCCGCTCAAAACCGGCCTGCGCGAAATCGCCAAAATCCACAAAGGCGACTTCCGCCTCACCGCCAACCAAAACCTCATCGTGGCCGGCGTGGCCGCCCGCGACAAGGCCAAAATCGAAAAAATCGCCCGCGAACACGGTCTCATCAACGACAAAGTGAGCAAACAGCGCGAAAACAGCATGGCCTGCGTCGCCCTGCCCACCTGCCCGCTGGCCATGGCCGAAGCCGAACGCTTCCTGCCCCAATTCCTCGACCATGTGGACGAAATCATGGCAGAAAACGGCCTGTCCGAAGAGCACATCGTTTTGCGCGCCAACGGCTGCCCCAACGGCTGCGGCCGCACCATGCTCTCCGAAATCGGCCTCGTGGGCAAAGCCATAGGCCGCTACAACCTCTACGCCGGCGGCAACCGCCAAGGCACGCGCATCCCCCGCCTCTACAAAGAAAACATCACCGAACCCGAAATCCTCGCCATCCTGCGCGAATGGATCGCCGCCTGGGCAACAGACCGCGAACCGGGCGAAGGCTTCGGCGACTACGCCGTGCGCACCGGCATCGTCCAACCCGTGCTCGACCCCTCGCGCGATTTTTGGAAAGCATCTGCCGCCTGATTCGGCAAGAAAAAGGCTGCCTGAGACCTTTGCAAAATTCCCCAAAATCCCCTAAATTCCCACCAAGACATTTAGGGGATTTCTCATGAGCACCTTCTTCCAACAAACCGCCCAAGCCATGATTGCCAAACACATCGACCACTTTCCACTATTGAAGTTGGATCAAGTGATTGATTGGCAACCGATCGAACAGTACCTGAATCGTCAAAGAACCCGTTACCTTAGAGACCACCGCGGCCGTCCCGCCTATCCCCTGTT
>NZ_JBQCTZ010000129.1:0-10029 GCF_051963715.1 Neisseria sp. P0001.S005
TTGCCGGTCAACACCTTGCTCTCCAGCGTTTCATCGCTGTCATATACATCGTAAGTTACTGCGATACCGTGTTTTTTTTCAAACGCGGCAACCGTCTCGGGATCGACATATTCCGACCAGTTGTAAATGCTCAATACCTTTTGATTATCGGTTTGAGCCGCCTTGTCGGCAGAAGTTTTGTCCGAGCCGCCGCAGCCGGCCAGTGCCAGCGCAGTCAGTACGATGAGGGGCAGATGTTTGGTCATTATCATTCCTTGCGTATCCGGTTGAAAATAGAGAGGCATTATAAAGCAGGCAAGCCCAAGCGGATAGGCTTCATTGTTAAAAGATATCGTCCCGCTTGAGGCCGTCTGAAAGCGACGTTAAAACCTTTCTGCCGATAGCTTGAAATATGGTTTTGCGGTAAGATAACGCCCATTCGTTTTTAATCGCAACGCGCCGTCCGGGCCGTCTGAAATCCTTGTAAAAAATTTATCGAGACATTATGAAAACCACCGAACTACGCCAAAAATTCCTGAAATTTTTTGAATCTAAAGGCCACACCATCGTCCGCTCTTCCTCGCTCGTGCCACACGACGACCCGACCCTGCTGTTTACCAACGCAGGCATGAACCAATTTAAAGACGTATTCCTCGGCTTTGACAAACGCCCATACAACCGCGCCACTACCGCGCAAAAATGCGTACGCGCAGGCGGCAAACACAACGACTTGGAAAACGTAGGCTACACTGCCCGCCACCATACCTTCTTCGAAATGATGGGCAACTTCTCCTTCGGCGACTACTTCAAGCGCGACGCGATCCACTTCGCTTGGGAATTCCTGACTTCCCCGGAATGGTTGAATATCCCTAAAGACAAACTCTTGGCAACCGTTTACGCAGAAGACGACGAAGCCTACAACATCTGGTTGAACGAAATCGGCATGCCTGCCGAGCGCATCGTCCGGATCGGCGACAACAAAGGCGCGAAATACGCGTCCGACAACTTCTGGCAAATGGGCGACACCGGCCCTTGCGGCCCTTGCTCCGAAATTTTCTACGACCATGGCGAAGAAATCTGGGGCGGCATTCCGGGCAGCCCTGAAGAAGACGGCGACCGCTGGATTGAAATTTGGAACTGCGTATTTATGCAGTTCAACCGCGACGAACAAGGCAATATGAATCCGCTGCCTAAGCCTTCCGTTGATACCGGCATGGGCTTGGAGCGCATGGCCGCCGTCATGCAGCATGTCCACAGCAACTACGAAATCGACTTGTTCCAAGACCTGCTCAAAGCCGTTGCCCGCGAAACCGGCGCACCTTTCAGTATGGAAGAACCAAGCCTAAAAGTCATCGCCGACCACATCCGCTCCTGCTCCTTCCTGATTGCAGACGGCGTATTGCCTTCCAACGAAGGCCGCGGCTACGTATTGCGCCGCATTATCCGCCGCGCCGTGCGCCACGGTTACAAACTGGGTCAAAGCAAACCATTTTTCCACAAACTGGTGGCCGATTTGGTCAAAGAGATGGGCGATGCCTACCCGGAATTGAAAGAAAAACAAGCTCAAATCGAAGAAGCGTTGAAAAACGAAGAAAGCCGTTTTGCCCAAACTCTGGAAACCGGTATGGCTTTATTGGAAAACGCGTTGGCTAAAGGCAGTAAAAAACTCGACGGCGAAATCATCTTCAAACTCTACGATACCTACGGTTTCCCATACGACTTGACTGCCGACATCTGCCGCGAACGCAATATCGAACTGGACGAAGACGGCTTCAACCGCGAAATGGAAGCCCAACGCGCACGCGCACGCGCCGCACAAAGCTTCAAAGCCAACGCCCAACTTCCTTACGAAGGTCAAGACACCGAGTTTAAAGGTTATAGCGAACGCCAAACCGAATCCAAAGTCCTCGCCCTCTACAAAGACGGCGAGCAAGTCAACGAATTGAACGAAGGCGACGAAGGTGCCATCGTTATCGACTTTACACCGTTCTATGCAGAATCCGGCGGTCAAGTCGGCGACGTCGGCTATATCTTTGCAGGCGAAAACCGCTTTGAAGTACGCGATACCCAAAAAATCAAAGCGGCCGTATTCGGTCAATTCGGCGTACAAACTTCAGGCCGTCTGAAAGTCGGCGACAGCGTTACTGCCAAAGTGGATGACGAAATCCGCAATGCCAATATGCGCAACCACAGCGCGACCCACTTGATGCACAAAGCCCTGCGCGATGTATTGGGCGAACACGTTGAACAAAAAGGTTCTTTGGTTACCGCCGAATCCACCCGTTTCGACATTTCCCATCCTCAAGCAGTAACTGCCGAAGAAATCGCCGAAGTAGAACGCCGCGTCAACGAAGCCATTTTGGCCAACGTTGCCGTCAACGCAGCCATTATGAGCATGGAAGATGCCCAAAAAACCGGCGCCATGATGCTCTTCGGCGAAAAATACGGCGACGAAGTACGCGTACTGCAAATGGGCGGTTTCTCTACCGAATTGTGCGGCGGTACACACGTTTCACGCACCGGCGACATCGGCCTCTTCAAAATCATCAGCGAAGGCGGTATTGCCGCAGGCGTGCGCCGTATCGAAGCCATCACCGGCCTGAACGCACTCAAATGGGCGCAAGAGCAAGAACGCTTGGTTAAAGACATCATTGCCGAAACCAAAGCTCAAACCGAAAAAGACGTACTGGCGAAAATCCAAGCAGGAGCAGCACACGTCAAAGCATTGGAAAAAGAATTGGCACGCGCCAAAGCCGAACTCGCCGTCCACGCAGGCGCAAAACTCTTGGACGATGCAAAAGACTTGGGCGCAGCCAAACTCGTTGCCGCACAAATCGAAGCCGATGCCGCAGCCCTGCGCGAAATCGTAACCGACTTGACCGGCAAATCAGAACAAGCCATCGTATTGCTCGCCGCAGTCAACGACGGCAAAGTTTCCCTGTGCGCAGGCGTATCCAAACCGCTGACAAACAAAGTAAAAGCCGGCGACTTGGTCAAATTTGCAGCCGAACAAATCGGCGGCAAAGGCGGCGGCCGCCCCGACTTGGCACAAGCCGGCGGCAGCGATGTGGAGAAACTGCCCGCGATGATTGAGAGTGTGAAAGATTGGGTTAACGCGAAGCTGGCTTGATGGGAAGAAAGGCAGTCTGAAAGGTTTTGGCTTCGCAGAAACCTGCGTAGCTCGTTTTCAGGCTGCCTTCTGTGCAGAGAGGCCGTCTGAAAGACCTCGTTTAGCGTAGGTAGGGTCAAGACCCAACAAGTTTTGTCGGACATGAAAATGTTGGATCAAGACCCAACCCTCCTATTTGCTTGCCGTAGATCGGGATACAACCCAAGCTCTTACCACTGAAATAAATAGCATATCTCATTTATGAAAGAAAGGAATACATAATGGGAGAACACTCTAAGAAAATTGGAGAAATTGGCGAAAATATTGCTGAAAATTTTTTCCGTTTATTAGGTTGGACACCAATAAGCCAACAATCTTTAGCTTGTCAAAAGTCAGGAAAACACGCAATTCAAAACTCCAAAACTGGCGAAAGAAAAACACACGGTATTGATTTTTTATTTTCATACTTAAGTCCACTGGAGAGTTCAACCGTAGAACATGTCATTATCTCTGTTAAGCATACCGAAAAAGCATATGCCAGCAGTCCTAAAAGTAAATTTAAAGAATATATATATGAATTAGCTAAAACTTTAGAATGTTATAAATATTCTGAAATGAAAAATGAGCAACAGCAGAGTTTTGATAGAGCAACTAAAAGTAGAGATACTGGCGTACTATTTTGGTTGTCAAGTAATGACTCAACATATAAAGACGTAGTTTCAAGAGTATCTAACATTCAGTTAGATGATGAATTTGAATTCAACACCATACAATTAATTGACAATGAAAGAATCTCCTTTTTGTATGATGTATTAATGTATTTACGAGGTAAGTTTAATCCTGAAAATATTTATTATTACTATCCTGAAACTGCTTTAAACTATGGTGATATTAATATTTCAAGATCAGGGAAAATTTTCCCTGTTGAATTTTTAACATCTCCTTTAATACCATTTATCATTAAAGCAAAAACAGATGAGGAACAAGACATTTTCTGCTTCGCATATAACGATAAATTTAATAAAGATACTTTAAAAAAACTGATTTCAGCAGCACGAGAGTATACGGGAGACATTAGCTCCAAGTACTTATTCTTATTCGACAACAACCCATCAATAAATGAACTTAGTGAAATAAATAAAATTAAAAGTCAGTTAAATAATGAAACTATTTCAAGAAAAATCTTTGTGGAATCTTATCGTCCTAACGTCCGGAGTTTAACTAATGAGCAATAATAGAAATGAAAATAAAGAAGTACTACTCCCAACAAGAGATTTCTTAAGGCAAATCTTTGGACAGCCTAAGATCGGAAATATTGATATTAAAAATATTCTTAGGTCTAGAGGTGTCTTTACATTATCTAATGCCAAAGAAGTTACAAGTTTTATTTTAATAAAAACAGGTTTATCTCCAGCCGAGTTTGATGAATTAAAAGAGAACTTTAAAACAAAAGAAGAGTCAGAAAAATCTAAAACAAGAACCATTAAATGGAAATCAGATAAAAATCTGATTGATTGCATCCCTGATGATATTAATTACTCTAATGTATTTAATGATAAATTTGGAACTTTTACCATTACTAAATTATCAAATTTCACTACTGTACATGACAACCCTAATCACATGCTGTTAGATTTTGAAATTGAACGACAAGATCCTGTGAGGAATCTTGGAGAGAACTCTATTAGGCGTACCGGTAGAATTGAAATTAAAAAAAATTCACAAACCAATTTATTAACGATATCACTAACACATACTGCACCAGAAACAATGGATTTTGGAAACAAAGTATCATCTGCAATTATAAAAAACTTCAAAGATAATGATTATATTGATAAAGATGAAGATATCGTTGCTATTAAATTTTCTGATTTTACAAATGAGTCTAGAATATTATTTTTAAAAGACTTATCACAAAATGTAAAATACACAAATTTAAAATTTAAAGATACAAAAGACATCCATTTCTCTCCTGACGAAACTATGGATGATTTACCTGGAAATATAGAATGGATGCAGAAGAAAATTAATGACATGAAAATAAAAGGAAAAGAACTTCATTCAACTTTCTTTATGGGAGATAAATCAATCCATCCATTTATCAAGATTTTCAGTATTCAATGTGATTACGACATTACAAATGAAGAGCTTGGAATTTCTGGCTCTTGTCGTCTATTATTTGAATTTTCTAATCCAAGCAAAAACAGCTCTGATGATGAATTAATCTTAAATTTAGCAGCAATTACACTAGATACCAATAATTCAACGATGAGTAAGAATCAAATATCTAAATTTATTGTAGAATCTCTTGAACAGTACAAATTAGAAATTTATGAAAAATATAAAAAACCATAATATACGTATAAGTATTTAATTCAACCCGAAAACAAAGGAGAACCATCATGCAAGTTACCACCTCCGCCATCATCAACGGCGAATTTGCCGATAAATACGGCAAGCGCGGCAGTCAGTTTAGTGAAAACGGCATGCCGACTTATTCGATTCCCTTTGAAATCAGCGGAGCGCTGGAGGGTACGCAGTCGTTTGCCGTGGTGTTGTAAGACAAAGACGCAATTACCGCCAGCGGTTTTGTGTGGATTCATTGGCTGATTGCCGATTTGACGCGCACATCTGTAGCGGAAAACGACAGCATCGCCGCCACCGATTATGTGTAGGGCGCGAACAGTTGGGCGAGCGTGCTGGGCAAACTCAGCATCGAAGAGGCTTCGACCTACGGCGGCATGGCGCCACCCAACTGCCGCCACCGCTACGAGCTGATTGTCTATGCACTCGACACCAAGCTCAATCTGCCGTAGGGTTTCCGTTTCAACGATTTGCACTTTGCGATGCAGGGTCATGTGTTGGCGAGTGCTTTGGCGATGGGCACTTACGATATTTAACCAGCTCTGATGCGCCGTTTGCTTTTCAGCAAGCCGTAGCCCGCACCCCTGTCAACCGCGTGCGTGGCTAGACCACACACCCTACCACTGCGGGCGACGCAAACCTTAAGATTGAGGTGTAGGGTGTGTGCGGTACGCACGCACGCGGTTTTTGTTGTTACCAAATGATCCCAAACCATGCCGTAATTCAGTCGGCAGCAAACGCTGCTTGGGTCATATACCAACAAAACTCAATATCAAAGGCCGTCTGAAAAATAATTTTCAGACGGCCTTTCTGTTTTCATTTAAAGCTGATTAATGCTTAAATTTAAACTTTTTATTCAATCATCTAACATCAATCTTTCTCAACCGTAAAAAACAATTCTTCCTGTTTCAAAGCATTACCGTCTGCATCGGTCAATGCTGCTTCTGCTGCGGAAAACTTGATAACGGCGAGGCTGAGGCTGCCTTGTTCTGTGAGTGCCGTATTGAGGATAACGCCTGCTTCTTCCTCGCCGACTTTGACGGCAATACCGGCGGCTTCCAAAGAATCGCCGCTTAATACGGCCAGACCGCGTTTGACCTGGCCTCGGTATTGGGCGCGGGCGATGATTTCTTGGCCGGGGTAGCAGCCTTTACGGAAATGGACTGCGCCGATGATGTGTTGGTTGAGCATTTGGGCAACAGCCGCTTCTTTGGTTGCGGCGCAAATCCACGGATAGCCGCTGCGGATTTCGTGCAGATTCCATGCGTTTTCGGCTTCTGCTTGATATTCGGCTGCGTTTTCGGCTGATGAAATTTTCAGACGGCCTGTGTGCGGCAAGGCAATTTCTACGGTGTTTTCTTGAATTTGAGCAGGGAAAGACAGTTGAGGTTCGGCAGCAGGATGAGGTTCTGCATTGTCTGCCAACTCGCCGCTGACTGCTAAATCAGGCATCAGCTCGAAGACGACTTTTGCACGCAAGACAAACATTCTCAAGCGTTTGACGATGGCTTCGGTCAGGTCTTGAGCCATGACCAACAGTAAATCTTCTCCGCGATTGACGACCAACATATTCGCCAACACACGGCCTTTAGGTGTATTGTATGTGGCGTAACATGCCTGGCCGGAAGCTAAATTATTAATATCGTTGGATAATTGACCATGAAGAAATGAAGCTCTGTCTTCACCGCTGACACGGACAACGCCGAAAAAAGGCAGGCGGGTTTGCATAATCGACTCCTTAAATTGTAGATGCTGAATTATCGCCTAAATTGCTACTTATTATCAAATAAATAAATTCAGGCCGTCTGAATGTTTCAGACGGCCTGTTGTTTGGGTTCAAACAATCAAAATTATTTGATGCTGACTTTGCGGATAATCACGGCTTCGGTTGGAACGTCTTGATGGAAGCCGCGTGTCGCCGTTTTTACTTTGCTGATTTTGCGGACGACGTCCATGCCGGAAGTAATTTTACCGAAAACGGCATAGCCGTAGCCTTGAGGGGTTTTGCTTTTGAAATTCAAAAAGTCGTTGTCGGCTGTATTGATAAAGAACTGGCTGGTTGCTGAATTCGGATCGCCGGTGCGCGCCATGGCGATGGTGCCGACGTTATTTTTCAAGCCGTTGTATGCTTCATTGGTGATGGCTTTATCGGTGGATTTTTGAACCATTTTCTCGGTAAATCCGCCGCCTTGAATCATAAAATTGTCGATAACGCGGTGAAAAATCGTGTTGTCGTAAAAACCTTTTTTGGCGTAATTGACAAAGTTTGCCACGGTTTTCGGCGCTTTGACTTCATCCAACTCCAGTTGGATGTTGCCCATATTGGTTTCAATCACTGCATGGGTAACCGCTTGTGCTTGAACGGAAAGTGAGAGTACGAGGGCGCACAGGGTCAGTTTGATGGATTTTTTCATATGTCTTCTCGAATGATGTATTGTGAAAATGGAATATTAACCTTGTTTCGCGTGAAATCCATAAAAAACATGTAAGATTTTTCAAGCAAAAACATAAGGCAATCAAATCAGGCCATCTGAAAAGGGATAAAAACCAAATTCTTGCTCTTTATCATTCCCTTTCAGACGGCCTGCTATTACGGTCAAACCGAAATCAGATTAGAAATCCAATTCCACTTTCAGCCAGTAAGTGCGCGGCATGCCGACGACGGCGAAGCTGCGGTCGTATTGGCCGCGTTGTACCTGCCAGTAGTTTTTGTTGAACAGGTTTTCCACCGAGCTGCTGACGGTCAAAGTATTTTTGCCCAGCTTGGTTTTGTAACGCGCGCCTACATCAACCAAGGTATAGGATGGGAAGGCGTATTGTTTTTGCGTGTCTTGGTAAGACTTGCCGAAGTATTGAACATTGCTGCTCAAGGTCAAGCCTTTGGCAAACGGTGTATCCCATTCCAAACCTGCTTTGGCAATTACGCGCGGATTGGCGACTTGTACGCCGTTAACCAAATTATCGGCGAAATTCGGATAATCTTTTACGGTTGATTGCAGATACATCAGACCGAAAGTCGGACGCAGGGTTTTGTTCAACAAGTTGGCATAGGTATTGAACTCGATACCGCGGCTGCGCTCCATGCCTTGCTCGGAACCGCTATAAGCCAAGCCTGCATTTTTGCGCGCTGCGAAATCAGTACCTGAAGTCGTTTTGCCGAGCCAGTAGCCCGGGCGTTTGATTTGGAATGCGTTCAGCGTCGTTACAAAATCGCCCCAGTTTTTGCGTACGCCGACTTCAAATTGGCGGCTGACGCGCGGATCTGCCATCGTTACATGACCGTCGTCATCGGTACGGATGTCGGACGGCTCCAAATCTTCCATATAGTTTCCGTAAACCACCAAATCAGGCTGTGGAACCCATGCCGCCATCAACATCGGGCTAAAACGGCTCGCATCCGCTTTGCGGCCGTTTAATTTGTTTTTCTGCTCGACGGCTTGGAAACGTCCGCCCAAAGTGAGGCGGTATTTGTTGTCGGCAAAACCAAGTGTGTCAGATACCGCCAAGCTGTTTACTTTAATCACGGTATCCAATGAAGGCGTTGCACTCCATGCCGTTCCTAAGTTGGAATCCAATTTTGCCAATTGGGTTGGAATATCCAGACTTGGATAGATTTCTTCGCTTTTCGTTTGACGTACGCCTTGATAAGTAGTGCGTTTGCGGTCGATGCGGTCAAATGCGGTACTCCAGTTGTGGCTTACCGGACCGGTTTCAAATTCGCCGCGTGCAGTCAGATTCATACTGAGCGTTTTAAAACGCTGGTCGGTCAAACGCGCGCGACCTGAATTGTAGGTCAAACCACTGCTTGTAACGGTCGGAGAGGCGAAATTACCGTAATAGCGGGCATCGTTGTAGCCGATGCCGCCTGTAATTTGAGCATTTTCAAACTCATCCCATTCAAAAGTCAGCATATTGGTCTGACCACGTGTGTTTTGAGCCTGCCAGCTCGGAGCAAGATTCACTTTGCCTTCAGGCGCGTCAAACAAGTGGCCGTTGGCGTTTTGAATATCCTGAATACGCGCGCGGCCGCCGTTGGTTTTGCGTTTCGCGTAGATGGAGTCGAACGCCACGCGCAGTTTTTCGCCGCGGTAGTCGGCATTCAAGGCAAATTCTTTGTTGTCTTCGCTGTAACCGTGGCGTGGTGTATCGCCGTGGCGCAGTTTGCCGTTGGCGCGTACGCCGAATTCTTTGTTTTCGCCGAAGCGTTGACCTAAGTCGAACGTACCTTGGGCGCGGTTGTTGCTAAACCAGCCCAAACCGATTTTGCGGTTGCCTTCATCGGCGGCTTTTTTGGTTTCGATATTGACGGAACCGGATACCGCACCTTCAGGGTCCATGCCGTTTACGGCGGTGGACGCGCCTTTAATCAGTTGTGCGGAGCCGACTTGCACGCTGGCTGTGCCTTGCGTGCCGTACATGCCTGCCAAACCGTTGACGCTGAATTGGCGCGCATCAAGTTGGTAACCGCGGAAATACAGGCCGGTCAAGGTGTTGCTTTCGCCGCCAAACTGCCAAGTCGAAGCGTCTTTTTTCGCTACGGCATCCACCAAAGTACGCGCTTCGGTATTGTTGAGGGC
>NZ_JBQCTZ010000130.1:0-9978 GCF_051963715.1 Neisseria sp. P0001.S005
CGGTCTGCTTCGTCGCGCGCTTCAATGTCCGACAAAATACGCTCGAATGCAACGCCTTCGCATGGGATACCGAGTTGTTTGGCACGACGTTGGGCGCGGACATTGGCACTTGCGGTCAGGAAAATTTTTAATGCGGCATCAGGGAAAATAACCGAGCCGATATCGCGGCCGTCGGCGACCAAGCCTTTTTCAGTTAGGAAGTCGCGTTGGCGTTGCAAAAGGGCGGCACGCACTTTAGGCAACTGTGCGACGGCAGATGCGCCCATGCCGATCGCTTCGGTACGGATTTGCTCGGATACATCTTCGCCGTTTAATAATACGGCGCTGCCTTCAAATTGTGCGGGCAAGGTTTCTGCCAGTGTGCTGACGGCATCTTCATCTGTCCAGGCAACATTTTGTTTTTGTGCGTAAAGTGCGGTCAGGCGGTAAAGCGCACCGGAGTCGAGGTAAAGAAAACCCAAGGCTTCGGCTACGCGTGAGGCAACCGTCCCTTTACCGGATGCGCTGGGGCCGTCGATGGCAATGACTTTTTGCTTGAGGCTCATGTGTTCTCCTGAATGCGATAGGTATTTGAATTAACCGTTTATTATACGTTGCTTTGGCCGTCTGAAAGCGAAAATTTTTGTGTGATTTAGATTTGAGGGAAAAGTGGCTCGGCCTTATCGGGTATAATGGCCAAAATCATAATTTAACCGCTTTGTCTGATTGTTCGGGCCGTCTGAAATAACGGGTCGGGAACGGTCTTAGAATTTAGAAACATTATGTTACAAACTGATAATCTTACTTCTGCACAACCTCAGCGCATTATCACTGCTCAAAATATTTCCGCTCAGGAAGAATTGCTTGAACGCGCTTTACGTCCGAAAACTTTAGACGACTATATCGGGCAGGATAAAGCAAAAGAGCAGTTGGCCATTTTTATTCAGGCAGCGAAAAAACGTGGTGAAGCGCTTGACCACACTTTGCTGTTTGGCCCTCCGGGTTTGGGCAAAACTACTTTGGCGCACATTATCGCCAAAGAGTTAGGCGTTAATTTGCGCCAAACCAGCGGCCCGGTTTTGGAACGTGCCGGCGACCTTGCAGCCTTGTTGACCAATCTCGAGCCGCATGATGTGCTGTTTATCGATGAAATCCACCGTTTAAGTCCTGTGGTTGAAGAAATCCTTTATCCCGCGCTTGAAGATTATCAGTTGGACATCATGATAGGCGAAGGACCGGCCGCGCGTTCGGTTAAAATCGATTTGCCGCCGTTTACATTGGTAGGCGCGACGACCCGTGCCGGTATGCTGACCAATCCGTTGCGCGACCGTTTCGGTATCGTATCCCGATTGGAGTTTTATCAGAATAAAGATTTGGCAACTATTGTTGCCCGTTCTGCACAGTTGTTGCAGTTGGATATGGGCGACGAGGGCGCAATGGAAGTGGCCAAGCGCAGCCGCGGTACGCCACGTATTGCCAACCGCCTTTTGCGACGTGTGCGCGATTATGCCGATGTGAAAAACAACGGCGTCATTGATGCGGAAATTGCCAATGCAGCCTTGAGTATGCTGGATGTGGACGGGCAAGGTTTGGATGTGATGGATAGGAAATTCCTTGAGGCGATTCTGCACAAATTCAGCGGTGGTCCTGTCGGTTTGGAAAATGTGGCTGCTGCAATTGGCGAATCGACCGATACCATCGAAGATGTGATTGAGCCTTATCTGATTCAGCAGGGCTTTTTGCAACGTACACCGCGCGGACGCGTAGCAACCGAACGAGCCTATCTGCATTTCGGCTTGAAGGTTCAAGAATAATAATGAAGGCCGTCTGAAAACCGCTTTCAGACGGCCTGATACTTTCAATTTCATATGATTGTCGGCAAATATCTGCCGATAATCGGTTAAAATGTCTCCCTTTTCTTTTTTGAAGTTTCCCCATGAATATCTTATCCGTAGAAAATGCTTCTTTTGCCGTCGGCCACGTCGCCTTGCTCGACAAAACTTCTTTTCAACTCGACAGCGGCGAGAAAATCGGTTTAATCGGCCGTAACGGTGCGGGTAAGTCTTCGTTTTTAAAAATCCTCGCCGGCGTACAAAAGCTCGACGATGGGCAGATTATTGTTCAAAACAACCTCAAAATCGTTTATGTACCGCAGGAATCCTTTTTTGATAAGGACGCAACCGTATTTGATACCGTTGCCGAAGGTTTGGGCGAAATTCGCGATTTATTGCGCCGTTATCATCATGTCGGCCATGAGTTGGAAAATGGTTCGAGTGAGATTTTGTTGAAAGAGCTCAACGAATTGCAACTTGAAATCGAAGCGAAGGACGGCTGGAAACTGGATGCGGCAGTCAAGCAGACTTTGGGGGAACTCGGTTTGCCGGAAAACGAAAAAATCGGCAATCTTTCCGGCGGTCAGAAAAAGCGCGTCGCCTTGGCGCAGGCTTGGGTGCAAAAGCCCGACGTATTGCTGCTGGACGAGCCGACCAACCATTTGGACATTGACGCGATTATTTGGCTGGAAAATCTGCTTAAAGCGTTTGAAGGCAGCTTGGTTGTGATTACCCACGACCGCCGTTTTTTGGATAATATCGCTACGCGCATCGTCGAACTAGACCGCGGCATTCTGCGCTCCTATCCCGGCTCGTTCTCTAAATATAGCGAGAAAAAAGCGCAGGAATTAGCGGTTGAAGCGGAACATAACCGCCTGTTTGACAAATTCCACGCGCAGGAAGAAGCGTGGATACGCAAAGGCATTGAAGCGCGCCGTACCCGTAATGAAGGCCGCGTGCGCCGTTTGGAAGAGCTGCGCCGCCAGCGCGCCGAACGCCGCAATGTACAAGGGCAGGTCAACTTCAAGCTCGACAGCGGCGAGAAAAGTGGCAAAATCATCGCCGAATTGGAACACGCTTCGTTTGCCTATGGCGACAAAGTCATCATGGACAAATTCTCCGCCATTTTGCAGCGCGGCGACAAAATCGGCTTAATCGGTCCAAACGGTATCGGTAAAACCACCTTCCTCAAGCTGATTTTGGGTGAATTGCAGCCGACCTACGGCAGAATCCGCATCGGCAGCAAGCAGGAAGTTGCCTATTTCGACCAGTTCCGCAGCGCGTTGAATGAAAATGATACTGTGTTTTACACGCTCGGACAGGGCAATGATTACGTTGAAGTCGGCGGTAAGAAAAAGCATGTGATGAGCTATTTGGAAGATTTCCTGTTTCATCCGGCTCGCGCACAAAGTCCTGTTTCATCGCTCTCAGGCGGCGAACGCAACCGCCTTTTGCTGGCAAAACTCTTTACCCGTCCCGCCAATATTTTGGTCTTGGACGAACCAACCAACGACTTAGACATCGACACCCAAGAGCTGCTCGAAGACTTACTGCGTGATTATCAAGGCACGGTATTCCTTGTCTCGCATGACCGTATGTTCTTGGATAATGTGATTACCCAAAGCATTGTTTTTGAAGGACAAGGCCGTCTGAAAGAATACATCGGCGGCTATCAAGACTATATTGACGCAAAATCGCGGGAAGATAAAATTCAGACGGCCTCTGCGCCTAAAGCGGTTGCCGAACCTGAAAAAATTAAACCCAAAGCCAACCGCACAGTCAAACTTTCCTATAAAGAACAGCGCGAACTCGATGCCCTGCCTGATGAAATCGCCGCTTTGGAAACCGAGCAGGCTGAAATCAATGCCCAGCTTTCCGATCCTGAAATTTTCAAAGATTACGAAAAAGCAGGTGCATTGCAAAGCAGGGCTGAAGAAATCGAGATGTCGCTTTTGGAAAAACTGGAACGCTGGGAATGGCTGGAAGCGAAACAAAATGGCGAAGCGGTTTAAATTGGGAATTTTGTCCCAAAGTAGGGCAGATATTTTTCTAAATCATGCCGTCTGAACCCCGAATATTCAAAAACAAGGTCTACAACCAACATGAAAAAAGTCGAGAAAAACGTATTGGTGCTGCATAGCGCTAAGGAAATGTTTGAGCTGGTGGACAAAGTTGAGGACTATCCAAAATTTTTGCCGTGGTACAGCAAGACCGAAGTCATCGAACGCAAAGGCAATGAGCTAAAAGCGCGCCTGTTTATGGACTATATGCGCGTCAAACAGTCATTTGCGACGCACAACCACAATATCCCGGGGCAGGAAATCCGCATGGATTTGCTCGAAGGGCCGTTTAAAACCTTGCGCGGCACTTGGAAATTTATCGATTTGGGCGATGATATGTGTAAAGTCGAATTCAGATTAGAATACGATTTTTCCAATGCCGTACTTTCTGCCATGATTTCCCCGGTGTTCGGCCATCTCGCTGGCACGCTGGTGGATGCTTTTATTAAAGAGGCCGACCGCCGCTATGCTTGAGATTGAAATTGTTTACGGACTGGCCGACAGGCAAGTGTTGAAGAGCATGACCGTTGCAGAAGGTACAACCGTACGCGAAGCTACCTTGAAAAGCGGATTGGAGGTGGAGTTCCCAGAGTTGGATTTACAGCAAGCACCTTTGGGTATTTTCGGCAAGGCAGTGAAAGACGAGACTGTATTGCGCGATGGCGATCGGATTGAGGTTTATCGTCCATTATTGATTGATCCTAAAGAAGCGAGACGTAAACGTGCAGGGCAAGAATAAATCAAAGGCCGTCTGAAACTTTTTCAGACGGCCTGTCAAACTGAAAGAACAGTAATGAGCTTGAAAATTAAATTAATCGTTGGTTTGGGCAATCCAGGCCAAGAATACGAACAAACGCGCCATAATGTCGGCTTTTGGCTGTTGGACGAACTAGCGTGGAAATGGAAAGTCAATTTTAAAGACGAAAAGAAATTTTACGGCGAAGTAGCGCGCACCACTACGCCTGATGGCGATGTTTGGCTACTCAAACCCATGACCTTTATGAACCGCTCCGGTCAGGCAGTAGCCGCTTTGGCTCAATTTTACAAAATCAAGCCGGAGGAAATCTTAGTGGTTCATGACGAGCTGGATATTCCATGCGGCCGTATCAAATTCAAACTTGGCGGCGGCAACGGCGGACACAACGGCCTCAAAGACATTCAGACTCGTTTGGGTACGCCTAATTTCTACCGCCTGCGCTTAGGTATTGATCATCCGGGCGACCGTAATCTGGTTGTCGGTTATGTGTTGAATAAACCGTCGGCGGAACACAGACAGCAAATTGATGATTCCATTGCCAAATCCCTGCAAGGATTGCCGGCCGTGTTAAATGGCGAATGGGAAGAGGCAACACGTTTTTTACACAGTAAGTAAGCGTACCCGAATCAAACGGGCAACCTTGCGCATCATGTTCAGACGGCCTGAAAACAGACGGTGCAGTCTGACTAGTGATAAACCAATCAAAGAAACAGTAAATATGAGCGAACTGACTAGCCTTATGCAGACCGAAGCCCCAGGCATTGTTGGCGAAACATTAGACTTCTGCCTTTACGAATGCAGTATTGAAGATGCCCCGGATGCAGAAGAAGTGGCACAATGGCGTGATATTTTGAAGGCGCGTGGTGGAAAATTTGTCCGCTTGGCAGACATCTGTCAAACATGGCTGGATGAAGAGGCAGACAAATGAAAGCCTTACCATTAAACAAATTTACTGCCGCTGCCTTGATCTGGTTTGCCGCCGCCATTTATGCCTTACTTTTCAAAGAGGGCGGCAATAGCGCTCCACCATTTCCCCATTTTGATAAAGTCGGCCATTTCGGACTTTTCTTCGGTCAGGCATGGCTGTGCGCAAAAATATTTATTCAAGAGAATAGGGAAATACCCTATAAAGGCATTCTGTTTGCCGCTTTATTGTTTGCAGTAGGAAGTGAGTTAGCTCAGGCATTTCTGACTGCTACGCGGCAAGGTTCGATTGCGGACGGCATTGCCGATATGGCAGGTACGGCTGCGGCGCTGTGGTTTGCAGAAAAAGTAAAAACAGCAAAAAGTTAGATATATTTAAAGAAGTTAAAAGGCCGTCTGAAATCCTGAGAAACAGGTTTCAGACGGCCTTTTGTTACTTGATATTTGAAGCAATGATTGCTTCATGATAAGAATTAGAATGTTACGCGTACGCCGGCAGATACTTCGTGGGAATGGAGCTTAACGTTATTGATCTTGCTCCAGTGGTTATAGCGATAGCCTGCATCCAAGGCAACGTTTTGTATTTTCTTGTCGTAAATTAAGCAAATCTAAAAATGTTTTAACTGTTGTAAAAAAGCACTTATAAAAAACACTGTAACAAGTCGTTTAAGAACAAACGGCCTTGTTCTGTCGGGCGGAATACGATCGGGTCTGATTCAAGCAGGCCTTTTTGTCTGGCGGTTTCGATTTGTGCCATGATTTTTGCAGTGGGTACGCCGGTACGTTCCTGCAGCATTGAGGCAGGTACGCCGTTGGTTAGACGTAGGGCATTCATCATGAACTCGAATGGAAGGTCTTCGTCAGCAACGGTTTTGCGTTCGACTGCTTCATGCGGATTGCTCTGCATGGCGGCAAGATAGTCGTTGGGATGACGACGGCGGACGGTACGCTCGATACGGTCGGGATAGGAAATTTTGCCGTGTGCACCCGCGCCTATGCCCAAGTAATCGCCGAACTGCCAGTAGTTCAAATTATGGCGGCACTGCATATTAGCTTTTGCAAAAGCCGATGTTTCATAGTGAATAAAGCCTGCTCCTTCCAATTCGCCATGTACGGCATCTTCAATATCCAATGCTGCTTCATCTTGCGGCAATCCTTTGGGCGGCGTATGACCGAAAGGCGTGTTCGGTTCCATTGTCAGATGATATGCGCTGATATGAGATACGCCTGTTGCAATAGCGGTTTGCACATCGTTTAAGGCCGTCTGAACGGTTTGGTTTGGCAGGGCATACATCAAATCGATATTGACTTTGTCAAATAATTTCAATGCAGTATCAATGGCTGTCAGGGCTTCTTTGCCATTGTGAACGCGTCCCAATCGAGCAAGCATATCGTCGTTAAAACTTTGCACACCGATAGACAGACGCGTAATGCCTGCGTCTTTAAACCCTTGAAACTTCTCAATTTCAAATGTGCCCGGATTGGCTTCTAAAGTAATTTCCGCTTCGGGTTGCAAGCGCACTAATGAACGCACGCCACTTAACAAGCGGTCAATCGATTTCGCTTGAAACAGGCTGGGTGTACCGCCGCCGAAAAATATAGTTTCCACCGGTCTGCCCCAAATATTGGGCAATTCAAGCTGCAAGTCGGTTAATAGGGCATCGATATAGGCGTCTTCCGGCAGGCCGTTTTTCAGGCTGTGGGAATTGAAGTCGCAATATGGACATTTTTTGATGCACCAAGGAATGTGGATATAGAGTGATAAAGGAGGTAGGGCGGTTAGCTGGCCGGGGCGTTGGAAGGTGATTTGGGTCATGGTATGTGTTGAGGCTCAAGGCCGTCTGAAATTTTTAGGCCGTTATTTTAACTGAAATGTCGGCTGGGAAAGTAATCAGTAGGAAATATGCGAAGGCTAAGCGCTCAAAAATGCTTCAATTTCTTCTTCTGATAATTTGGAATTGCAGACGGATTTTATTTTGCCTTGAGAGATATTGAGTAATGCGGGAACAGTTTTGATGCCGTATTGTTCACGAAAAGTTTTTAAAGCTGCTTTGTTGCTGCTGTCTGTAAAGCGGATGGTAAGCTGCTTGTTTAAGGAAACGGTAGACAGTTTTGCAACAAAACGGCGACAGTATGAACAGCTTGGTTTGCCTAAAAAGACGATAGCAGTTTCTTGACTGTCAATGAGTTGCAGAAGTTCGTCAGGTGTGGTTGGGATGAAGGCAGCAACGTGTTTTGCAAAGGCTGCCAATTCTTCAGGTGTGGGCTTGGGCATGGGAATGAATGTGAGATAGGCCGTCTGAAGGTTTCAGACGGCCTGTTGTTTTTATGTAGTTAAAGTCTTTTGCGCATCCAAGATGAGAGTTTGGGTGCACCGAATAGCAGGAAAATGCCGATAAAAAGCTGCGCGATGTTGGTAAGTATACCGGCTTGGTTTTGTGCGCCGAGGTCCGCCCAAACGGATGTATGTGTATCGATAGCAATAGACTGTACAAAAAGATAGAGAGAGAACTGGTAAATTAGGTCGGGGATAGCTTGGAAAACAGTATATATGCCTATTAATACAATACCGGTCGTCAGCCATGGTGCAGGGTGTTTTGGGGCTTCCTGTACGGTTTGCAGATGTTCGGGCAACAGGCGGTTGGCAATGGCGGCAGGGAAACACCATAGCAGCAGCCATGCAATTAGATACAAGCCGTAGAGCATCAGTACGGATGAGATTTGTTTACTGTCATACATGCTTTCTGTCTGTACGAATATGGTCGCGATGCTGCCAAGTGTTTGTACGATACCGATTAAAACGACCAAGCGGATGGCGACAATCAAGATTTGCTTAGGGGACATGGATTTCTTCCATTATTTGTTGGATTTGGAACATCTAAAAAACGTTTCAGGTTTTCAGACGGCCTGCTATCGATTTATAAGGTTTCGATTTTTCTTAACAATTCACGCAATGCTTGGGCGCGGTGGCTTTCAGCATTTTTGATTTCAGGATCAAGCTCGGCGGCGGTGCAACCGTGTTCGGCCAGATAGAAATGTGGGTCGTAGCCGAAGCCGTTGGTGCCTGCGGCTTCTGCCTGCCATTGCCCGCGCCAGATGCCTTCTGCGATGATGGGCTGCGGGTCATTTTCGTGGCGGACGAGGACGAGTACGCAGACGTAGTAGCAGCTTTTGTCGTCTTTATCGGCAAGATCGGCAGAGAGTTTGGCGTTGTTTGCGGCATCGGATTTGGGGCTTTCGCCTGCATAACGTGCGGAGAAAATGCCGGGTGCGCCGTTTAAGGCATTGGTGCAGATACCGGAGTCGTCGGCAAGTGCCGGTAAACCGCTGTATTTGGCGGCATGACGTGCTTTAGCCAGGGCATTTTCAACAAAGGTATGGTACGGCTCGGGACATTCGGGCGTATTGAATTGTGATTGCGGCAGGACTTCGATGTTTAAGTCGGCAAAGAGGCGGGAAAATTCTTTGAGTTTGCCTGCGTTGCCACTGGCAAGGACGATTTTTTCAAACATGGTTTTTCCTTAATGGTTTTCGGTTTGCTGCATACGAGCCATTTGTGCGCGTGCTTTGTGGCGGATGTAAAGGGCAAGGCTGCCGATTTGGGCAAAAACGGCGGCAAAGGCAAACAGAAAGGCGGCAACGGCGAATTGTTTGCTGTGAATGCTCAGAAGATAAGCGCCCAACAAAATCAGTACGATAAACATCAGGGTAAACAGGGCGGTCAGGAGCAGATAGGCTTTTTGTCGGGTCATGGCAACTTGGGTAAGAGGGAAAAATGTTCTGATTATAACGTCAGATTGGGAATTTGAAACCATGCCGTATTCATTAAAAAGGCCGTCTGAATATTTCAGACGGCCTTAAGTCGAATAACGGATTAACGCAATTCTGTGTGCAGGCGGCTCAACAATGTGGAGGCATCGCTGCCTTTGTATGGGCTGCCGTCTTTGTTCAACAGATGGAGGCGTGCGCCATTGTTGATAGGCTCAACATACACGATGATTTCAGGATAAGTTTTTGGCGCTTCTGCTTTGCCTTTGCCAAATACGCGTTTGAACAGGCCCGGTTTTTTATTGGCAACTGCTTCGCCTTCGGTTGGAGCTTGTTGAACCAAGAAAGCGCGGCGTTCGGCATTTTGACCGATAACTGTCAGGCCGATGCGGTCAAGCGCAAGGGCGGTACGACGCCAGTTGCGGCCGTAATCGCCTGCCAGCAACAAAGTGCCATTGTCCACACGCGCCAATTCAGAAGCATTGCTGCGGGCGGCAACGCTTTGGGTCAGAGCCTGTTCGGCTTGCTGGCCGTCAACGCCCAAATATTGCATAAAGCGGGCGAGGAATGCAGCTTCGAGATTAGGGTCGTTTTCACCCGGCTGCCACATCGTAGTGTCTTTTTTACGGTCGGCATAAACTTCTTTCATGCCTTTGTG
>NZ_JBQCTZ010000131.1:0-9881 GCF_051963715.1 Neisseria sp. P0001.S005
ACAGCAATGCCGAAAGCGCATCCGCAGGCTTCCGCAGCCTCAGCAAAGCCGACATCCGCGACAAAGCCGCCAACTTGCTCAACCACTCGCTGACCCGTCCGCGTTTTGACGAAGCCGTTTTCCGCCGCCGTCAAACCCAATCCATTACCGGCTTGCAACAACAGGAAACCACCCCCGACTACACCGCCACGCGCGAACTGACCAAACTCATCTACCCAAACCACCCCTACGGCAGCGGCGCAAACGTAACCGTTGACAGCCTCAAACGCGTTAGTCTGGACGACATCCGCGCCTTCCACCGCACCCACTACGGCAAAGACAACGCCATCGTCGCCATCGTCGGCGACCTCAACCGCAAACAGGCAGAGCAACTGGTCGAGCGCGTCCTCAAAGACCTGCCGGCCAAAGCCACCGCAACCCACGCCATCCCGCCCGTTCCCAAACAAACCGCCCAACGCCGCGACATCCCCTTTGCCGGCACGCAGGCACAAGTCCTGCTCGGCACTTCCCTCTTCAAACGCCATGACCCCGACTATTACGCCCTCGTTGCCGGCAACTACATCCTCGGCGGCGGCGGTTTCGACAGCCGCCTCATGAAAGTTTTGCGCGACCAACACGGCTACACCTACGGCGTATACAGCAGCCTCGCCCCGGCGACAGAAGAAGGCACGTTTACCGTTTCCTACTCCACCCAAAAGAAAAACACCAAAGCCTCACTGGCTGACACCCAAGCCGTCATTGAACAGTTTATCGCCGAAGGCCCAACCGAAGCCGAGCTGAAACAGGCCAAAGCCAACATCGTCGGCGGCTTCCCCCTGCGCTACGACTCCAACGACAAACTGCTCAACTACCTGAGCCTGATCGGCCTCTACGACCTGCCCAACGACTACTTGGAAGCCTACCCCAAAGCCATCAACAGCCTGACCGTCGAACAAGTCCGCGACGCATGGCAACGCCGCGTCAAATTCAAAGACCTCAACATCGTCGTTGTCGGCGCAGAATAAAACGCTTTAAAACAACAGGCCGTCTGAAAGATTTTTCAGACGGCCTTTAGCTTTGTTTAAAATCAATCAAACCATTTGTAGATAATTGGTAGAATTTAAGTCCTCTTTTTACATTTTCTTTTGATTTTACTTAAGAAATCCTCGCTCCATGTGATTGGGATTGCACGATTTGTTTTTGTTGCTCCTCATATTCAATTTGTTGTGCTGTTTGCTGAATTTGGCTCAGGCTTTCCTCTACCGGCGTCTTAGCCGCTTCCCACATATCTACAGAAGCCATTATTAATCCGGGGGCTTTGTGTCCGATCAAGACTTCCCCATTACCTTTAATATTGATTAAAGACACATCACTCATCTTGTTTGTATAAGCCACTGAAGCTAACGACATCGCAATATTGTCCAAACTATTTGCATCGTAAACGATGTTTTTCTGGGCACAAAAATCAGCAAAAATCTGTTTCCCTTGATGATAGATTTTTTGGGCGTTTTGCGGCATATCCTCAATAGTTAAAGCCGTTGGTTTATCAATATCCGCCGCGTATTGATCGCGTTCATCCCTTTCATCCAAAGACATCATATTCGGATCTTTTTCGATAAGGTCACGGGTTTTTTGGTACATTTCGTTGGCATTCTGCTCAATGTCTCGCCAACGCCCCAGCAGGCTTTTATCATATAAGGCTGGTGATTTTTTCAGCTTATTAAATAACCCTCCTCCTTGACGAAACAGAAGAATACCTGTTTCTTCCATCAGAATATCTGGTTTTTCTTGGTTCGATTTCTCCGATTGGAGTCTTTTGAAGTCCTTATCCGTAATATTGACAAATGGCAGCTTGTCGGTATCGGTATAGACAAGGGGCACAGCCCTGCCTATACCTTTCGGATCAATAACTTTCTTGAACCCGGCGTTTGCCGTATCTACCATCATTTTTAGCATCCTGCCCGAAGCGTCTTGGGAAGATGAACCACCGATAAAGTCGAAGTTGTCGTCTTTGGGCGTGATTCTGAGGTTGCGGATTTCGCGGCTGCCATCCGGTCGGACGAAGAATTGGAGTTTATCGATGTCAGCTTTGGTAACTGTTACCTGCGTTGATCCGAAGATAAAGGCACGTTCGACGTAATCGGAGGATGATGTGTCTATACCGTATTGAGAGATAGAGACGGTGAAACCTTGACCTGTTCTAGGGTTAAACATAGAAGTTTTAATTTCTTCAAATCTTTTTTTCCCATAAATTTGATTGCCAATTTCATCAAAAGAATAGGGCTGTACTTTAGCTGGTAATTTTTCATTGAAAAATTTTTCAAACATTTTAAAATCAGCAGCCGATGCATACTTTCCTGCCCCATTTTTCATATAATCAACCGCATCAATTTCAACCGAAGTACGATTGGCATTAGTTATCGCTGATTGCATATCTTCACGACGAGGCGGTACGGATGTATTCCATAAATAATGCGATAAAATTCTATCTATGGTTACTTCTGATACACTTAATGATTTTTTGCTGTCTGACATAATATTTCTATTGGATATAGGTTAATAAATATAATGTGGCTGCCACAATACATCGCCACAATTATTCATGAATAATATATATGAAAAATCAATCTGATAAGTTTTTTCTTTATTCTCATCCCATTGAGGCAATCCCGGACTGACTTCTGAATAACTAAAATAAAAATTACCAACTCCATAATTTCCAATGTCGATATTTTTTGGTATCTCACTTTCTGGAAACGTTGATGCTCCTTCTAAATAAGTAATCAACGTATTATTTTTTATTATCGGGGCAGCTTCTTTGGTACTTAAAACTTTACAGCAGTCAGAGCCATAAATGCTTGCTCCTCCATGATTATATCCTCTGATAATCAATGAAAAACCTTTACTTTCATAATGTTCCAAATATTTTTTTAAATCATCCGGTTGTTTAATTTCATATTTTAAATACTTTGCCAGCAACGTCCCATCCATCGGGTCTTTCTCCGCCAAAAACATCCTGTCCCATTGCTCATTGGTGTAATCTTGCGGGACAAACCAGACGCTACAGGCCTTTTCGTGACGTACGCAGTCTGCTCCCGTAGAATAATCCCGTCCGCCCTGATTGGTGGTTATATTAGCCTTATAAGCTTCAGCCTCCCCCAACAACCTACCTGCAAAACTGACCATTGCTTTCCTGTGTAATTCCTCTGGGGTGTAAAAATTCCTGTCCCGCCAGCAATAGCCTGCCCTGAGTTTTTCCCTGTATTCCTGTTCCGAAACTCCGTCAGGCTTGGGGTCTTTAGCAATCAATTCTTTCCAGTATTGATATTTGTCGGGCGCGGTATATTGATATATACCGAAGCCTGCTGCTGCCAATGCAGCGATTACCAGTAGGTATTTGTAGATTCTATTCATTTGATTGCCTTCAATTAATAATTAAGGTCGTCTGAAACTTTTCAGACGACCTTTTATCGTTTAAGCTAGGCTTTACTCAACCGTTACCGATTTAGCCAAGTTGCGCGGTTTATCCACGTCTGTACCGCGTGCAAGGGCGGCGTGGTAGGACAGGAGCTGCACGGGGATGGTGTGCACAATCGGCGAGAGTACGCCGACATGACGTGGGGCGCGGATAACGTGCACGCCTTCGGTGGCGTTAAAGTTGCTGTCGAGGTCGGCGAAGACAAAGAGTTCACCGCCGCGTGCGCCGACTTCCTGCATATTGGCTTTTACTTTGTCCAACAGGCTGTCGTTCGGGGCAATCACGACAACGGGCATGTTTTCGTCCACCAAGGCCAACGGGCCGTGTTTCAGCTCACCCGCAGGATACGCTTCGGCGTGGATATAGGTAATCTCTTTCAGCTTCAATGCGCCTTCAAGAGCGATTGGGAAGTGGATGCCGCGGCCCAAGAAGAGTGCACTGGTTTTCTTGGCAAATTTTTGCGCCCAAGCGGCGATTTGCGGCTCAAGGTTGAGAACGTGCTGAATGCTGCCCGGTAGTTGGCGCAATTCTTCGACGTATTCACGCGATTGCTCGTCGGAAACCAGACCGCGTTGTTTGCCCAAGGTAACGGCCAAGCCGAACAAGACAACCAGTTGGGTCGTGAACGCTTTGGTAGAGGCGACGCCGATTTCTGCGCCGGCGCGTGTGTACAGTACCAATTCGCTTTCACGCGGCAGGGCGGATTCCATCACGTTACAAATAGACAGGCTGTGTTTGTGTCCCAAGGATTGCGCGTATTTCAAGGCTTCCATGGTGTCCAAGGTTTCGCCGGATTGGGAAATGGTGATGACCAGTTGTTTCGGATCGGCAATTACGTCGCGGTAGCGGTATTCGCTGGCGATTTCCACGTCGGTTGGCACTTTGGCGATGGATTCGAGCCAGTATTTGGCGGTCAACGCGGCATAGTAGGACGTACCGCAGGCAAGGATTTTGATGCTGCGGATGCCGTCGAACACTTCGCGTGCGTTTGCTCCGAAGTTTTCGGGTTCGAAGCCGCCGTCCAGGAAGACTTCGGCAGTATCGGCGATGGCGCGCGGTTGTTCATGGATTTCTTTTTGCATGAAGTGGCTGTAAGGGCCCAACTCCAGCGAAGCGAGCGACAGTTCGGATACTTTGACGGTGCGTTGGGTTTCAGCACCGGTTTTGTCAATGAGTTTGTCGATGCCGTTTGCGCTTAGAAGGGCAATGTCGCCGTCTTCCAAATAGGCGATGCGGCGGGTGAAGGCGATGACGGCGGATACGTCGGAGGCGATGAAGGTTTCTTGGTCGCCCAATGCCACCAAGAGCGGGCAGCCCATGCGTGCGACCACCATTTCTTCAGGTTTGTCCTGCGCCATCACGGCGATGGCGTACGCGCCGTGGAAACGGGCGGTGGCAGCGCGGACGGCTTCAAACAGTTTGCCGCCGTTTTGGGTGTATTCGTGATTGACACTGTGAGCGATGACTTCGGTGTCGGTTTGCGATTCGAAGGTGTAACCCAAGGCTTTGAGGCGTTCGCGTTCGGCTTCGAAGTTTTCGATGATGCCGTTGTGGACGACGGCAATCATGCCGCCGGAGATGTGGGGGTGGGCGTTGGGTTCGGTCACGCCGCCGTGGGTTGCCCAACGGGTATGGCCGATGCCGATATGGCCGAACACGCCTTTTTCGCGTACGGCGTCTTCCATCAGCTGCACGCGGCCGACACGGCGCACGCGCTTGATTTTGCCGTCTGTGTTCACGGCGATACCCGACGAGTCATAGCCCCGATATTCAAGGCGTTTGAGACCATCGGTCAGAAAATCGACTACATTTTGATTGGCGCGGATGGCGCCGACGATACCGCACATATAAGTTCCTTAGTATCAATATGGGGCAGTAGCCCCGTTGGTAAAATCCGCAACGCTGACTTTCAGACGGTACGAGGTATTGTTTCAAGCTTTTCGGTGCCATTACTAACTAAAAGAACGGCCACCAAAACTTTTCTCAACTACTTCCCGTTGTGCTTCTTGGGCAATAGTTTGTTGTTCTTCTTGCTTTATTTTCTCCTGAACTTTGGCATCAAAAGCATCAACGATATTTTTATTGTCTGCTAACAACTGTTTGGTAAACGAACCGTCTTTATCGTTAATCAGGTTGTTAACTAAAGTACTAAAGTCATCATATGAAAATTGCGTACCTACTTTCTTATCTTCTCTCTGTTTAATTTTATTTATGGATTTTTCAGGATCAATAAATAGGTTTCTAATTTCATTATAATTATCTTTTTTATTCCCTTCTAATTTAGCAGGATTGTCAAGAGGAGTTGTTTTAACACTATTCCATTTATCAAAAAGACTATTATCTTTTTCTATGATATTTAATTGAGAGATTAAAGTTGCGCCTAATACTGCCTCTTTTCGACCAGTTTCTATATAGTCCTTTTTGCCGCTGGCTTTAATAAAGCTATCAATTCTACTATCTACTTCATTGACTGAATGAAATTTCCCATCTTTAACTTCTTGCAAAACTTTTCTCCCCCACCTTTCACTTTGATTATAAAGTTTTGAAGTAACTGCTACTAAATGTGTTTTATCATCAAAAGATAACTCTTGATATAGTTTTGTTTCTTGTAGAGGAATAAAAATATTTTGCTCAATCTTATTGATCTGATTTACATCTCGAGTATGAACCCAAGTAATTCCATCTTTACTACTTAAGAATTGATTGAGCCTAGATTTAAACTCAGATGGCAATGGTCGCCTATCTTCTCTTATTATCTCTTTCCCCGTTCTTCCCAAATCATGAATTATCGCTTTTTCTTGAGTTTCAGAGAGCCTCCAATCAGGTTTTTTCTCTAATGTCCATTTTTGATATGCTCCAACTAAATCTTTGGCAACTTCAGGGTGTTGTCCTAAGTCTGTTTGTATTGTTCCAATAGAATATCCACTATTTCCGATGGGATATAATTTTCCATCTCTAGTATTTGCTGCGATAACTAATCTATACGCGTTTGATTTTGATTCAGAAGAAACACCTACTGCAAAGTAAGCTATAGTTTGGAAATCTTCTTTACTTAATGTTTTATGTTGGTTGGTTGAATCTACCATTTCATACTCCTTATTTAGTTAAAATAAACTCATTACCTTTTTTATATAATTTATTATCTATTATATTATATTCAATAATTTTATTATTTTTTTTAATAAAATAACTTTCATCATTTTCATATTCAGGACAAGATTTATACCAATTGTTTCCTTCATCAGAACAATAATTTAAAAATAGTTTGTTTCCCTTCACATATCCTTTTAGTTTTCCACTTCCCCCGCTACCTGTCGAAATTCCTTCATTCCATATCCCTGTAACTAAATTACCCGTTTGTTTAAGGACCAATTCTTTCCCTCCAACGGTATCTCCAACCTGATCCGTATATAACCAAGTCCCTGAAAAAGATAATGGGCGAGCATTGGAAAATGCTGCCAAAGGAATTAATAAAAATATTGCGATAAGTTTTTTCATTATTTACCCTCCAAATATTACTAGTATCGTTTCTGAATTACTCTGTAACCATTTTCTCCAGCCTTACTTGTCCTTGCGCATAATTCGTTTTCGCAACGGACAATATCCGCCCGATTAATCCGTGTAATCATATCTACATCAAGCTTCTTACTCCGAAGAGCATTTGAATAAAACCAAAACAATGCAATTTTATCATTGATCAGATTGCTAACTAATGCACTAAAATCATTGTATTGTGCATTTGATGAATGTTGCTGCCCTTTTTGAATTTTATCTAAATATTCAGGAGTTAATTTTTGATAATACTCATCATACTTATTTTGTCTATCTGCCAAACCATTTAAACCACCATTAATATATTTTGTAGCTTGTCGTACATTCTCTTTGTGAGAATCCGGAACTCTTTTTTCCCAATATAAAATAGCTATTTTGGCCGCAACTTCTGAAGTTGCGGCTAATTCTGGTTTATTAATTAGATCGATCTGCAATTCTTTCGTAGCCATTTCATAATTACTGCGCCCAGTTAATTGAATATAGCCTCTACCTCGATAACGGTAACCATCTCCTGAATTAGAATTACCATTTCCCATTCTATTGGAGTACACATGATTAGCAATTTTTTCAGGGTTGTTAGCAATATTCAAAGCTTTTTCATTTGGATTATGATTTCCATCTGCATATCTTTTGGGCCATAATTGAGCTAATCTTTTAGCAGAATAATTTAAATTTTCTTCCATAGTACTAAAATTACCAGATTCATGAGCAACCTGAGCAAGAAGATTGGCCAGTTCTTTTCTCGAAGAAATTCCATTCGACATAGCTTCCTGAAGGATTTTTTCCTCATGCATCAATTTCGTATTATTATTATTCATATAGACTCGCTCTACTTAATTATAAAAAAATTCATCATAATTGAAATCTTGAAGTTTTACTGGTTTTGAACTATTTATACTTTTCCTTTTTATCTCATTCTTGCCAGTTGCCGTATCATACACGTTCAATCTCGCTTTTCTCAAAATCCATGTACTTAATTTAGGTGAATATTGAAATCTATATACAGAAGTCCATCTTTCACGACTTCCTCCTTCTTGTGTAATTTCAAACACATTTCTTTTTGCTTCAACCGAAACCAAAGGATCTCCTGTACTCACTCCTCCACAATATTTGCATAAAACCATATTACGGTTTTCAATAACTGTATTCCACTGTTTTTTAGAATCTTTAACAAGGATTTTTAAATTTCTTTTACCTTCCGAGTTTTCCTCAATAACTAATTTATCCTTTATTCTATCTTGATTTAAATCTATTTCTTTTTCATAAATTATCTTGGCAAGACTTTCAGGCCGACTTCCAGCATAAGCATTTGTTAAAAATAAAAAACTTGAAAATCCATATAAGAAATACTTTACCACGTTTAAAATCCTCACTATTTATTTAGCTCAAATAAGTTATCATCGTTTTTTAATAACTCTATACCCATTTTCTCCAGCTTTACTTGTCCTCGCGCATAAATCATTTCCGCAACGGACAATATCTGCTTGATTAATCCGTGTAACCATATCTGCATCAATTTTCTTACTCTGAATAACTCCCGAATAAAACCAAATCAATGCAATTCCCCCAATAACCAACGTTGCCAATGTTAGCGATGTAACCCATACTGAACGGGAAGAAATTTTATTATTTTCCTCCTGTACTTTCCGAAGGTAGCCATTAAATTCTCTAACTTGATCTGCCATCTGATTACGGGCTTTTTCCATATCTTTTACATAAGCATAAACAGCTTGAGAGACTTCTTTTGTTACTTCCTCCCTAATCATCTGAACAAGCATACGACGTTGTTCAATTAAAGATTTGTCTAACTCATTTCGAACATCATTCACAAGTTTTTCACTATTGTCTCGATATGCAACCATTAATCTAGATGTCTCGATAACCAAACTTCGAGCTTGTTCTATATCAGTGTTTTCTTCCATTAATACGTCCTAATTAAGAATTAAGTCTTTCTTATTTTCAGGCAGCCTTACTTCTTATCGCCTTTTTCCGGACGCACCCAGCCTTCGATGACGGTTTGGCGAGAACGGGCGAGGACGAGTTTGCCGTCTTCGCAATTGCGGGTAATCGCGCTGCCCGCGCCTGTCGTTACTTTGTTGCCGAGGGTGACGGGCGCGACTAGGACGCAGTTGGAGCCGATGCGGACTTCGTCGCCGATGACGGTTTTGTATTTGTTCACGCCGTCGTAGTTGGCGATGATCGTGCCTGCGCCGAAGTTGGTTTTGCTGCCGACTTCGGCGTCGCCGATGTAGGTGAGGTGGTTGGCTTTGGTGCCTTTGCCGATGGCGGCGTTTTTGATTTCGACGAAGTTGCCGACGTGTACGTCGTCTGAAAGACGGGCTTGCGGACGCAAACGGGCGTATGGGCCGATTTGGTTGTTTTCGCCGACTTCGCAACCTTCAAAATGGGAGAATGGGGCGATTTTGGTGTTGGCACCGATTTTGGCGTTTTTGATGACGCAGTTTGCGCCGATTTCGACGTTGTCGCCGATTTCGACTTCGCCTTCGATTACGACGTTGACGTCAATCACGACATCTTGTCCGTGTTTCAGACGGCCTCGTAAATCGAAACGTGCCGGATCGCGCAGGGTTACGCCTGCTTTGAGCAATTCTTGCGCCTGTTCGGTTTGGAAAATGCGCTCGAGTTCGGCCAGTTGGAGTTTGTTGTTCACGCCGGCGGCCAAATGGGAGGCGCGGACTTGGACGGGATGAACTTTGATGCCGTCGGCAACGGCTTTGGCGATGAGGTCGGTCAAATAGTATTCGCCTTGGGCATTGTTGCTGGAAAGACTGTTTAACCAAGCTTCGAGTTTGGCGTTAGGCAGAACCAAAATGCCGGTATTGATTTCTTTCACGGCTTTTTGGGCGGCATC
>NZ_JBQCTZ010000132.1:0-9585 GCF_051963715.1 Neisseria sp. P0001.S005
GAATCGGCGGCATTGTAACAAAAATGCCCAACCAATTATGTTGCCTTTTTGAAGAGATTTCGTAAATGTTTGGAAAATTTGAAGAAACGGCAGTTTTATCCGTCAGGCTGCCCGGGCCGTCTGAAAATAAGGACAGGAATACCACCTTCTATACCGAACTCGGGCTAAAATAGACGTTTTTATTCTCGGGTACGCATCGATGCAGGTTTGGATTCGGCGGTGTGCGCTGTTGCTTCTGCCTTTGGGTTTCTTGGCGGTCATGGTGGTCGCGCCTTTGCTGTCGTTGGCGTTTTACGACGGCGAAGGCGCTTGGGCGGAAGTGGTGGCTGATGACTATATGCGCCTGCGCTTGGGCTGGACGGTGGCGCAGGCGGTTTTGACCTGCGTCTTGGTCACGGCTTTGGGCGTGCCTGCGGCGTGGGTGCTGGCGCGGATGGACTTTGCCGGACGGCGCACGGTTTTGCGCCTGCTGATGCTGCCTTTTGTGATGCCGACTTTGGTGGCGGGCATGGGCGTACTGGCTTTATTTGGCGCACACGGCATGCTGGCTGCAGGTTGGCAGGACACGCCGTGGCTGCTGATTTACGGCAACGTGTTTTTCAACCTGCCGGTTTTGGTGCGCTCGGCGTATCAAGGATTTGTGCGCGTGCCGCAGGCGCGGTTGCTGTCGGCGCAATCTTTGGGCGCGGACGCGTGGCGGCGGTTTGTCTGGGTCGAATGGCCGGTGGTGCGCGCGTGGGTTGCCGGTGGCGCGTGTCTGGTGTTTTTATATTGCTTTTCAGGCTTCGGACTGGCCTTGCTGCTCGGTGGCGAACGTTTTGCGACGGTGGAAGTGGAAATCTACCGGCTGGTGGCGTATGAGTTGGATATGGCGCGTGCGTCAGTGTTGGTGTGGCTGGTGCTGGCGGTTACGGCGGCGGCAGGCGGTTTGTATGCGTATTGGAGCAAACGCGTGGCTGTGGATAAGTCAGTCTCGCCTTTGCCTCCGCGTGCGCCGATATGGGCTTGGGAAAAATGGCTGACGGCAACAGTATTGGCCATGTTGGCAGTGTGCTGCCTGCTGCCTTTGGCGGCGGTATGGCTCAAGGCGGTATCGGCAGGCTCTTCTTGGGCAGTCTTGCTAGAGGCGCAAACCTGGGCGGCTGTGTGGAACACCGTCCGTTTCTCTGCGGCAGCAGTAGCGGCGGCAACGGTTTTGGGCGTGCTATATGCGGCGGCGGCACGGCAAATGGCGTGGTTGCGTGCGCTGATGTTTTTGCCGTTTATGGTGTCGCCCGTGTGCATCGCGTTTGGCGTTTTGCTGCTCTATCCGCAGTGGACAGCTTCGCTGTGGCTGCTGACGGCGACTTACGCGCTGTTGGCGTATCCGTTTGTGGCCAAAGATGTATTGGCCGCGTGGGACGGTTTGCCCAAAGATTACGCGGCGGCGGCGCGCACTATGGGCGCAAACGGTTTTCAGACGGCCTGTTATGTCACCGCGCCTTTATTGAAACCGGCTTTGCGGCGCGGCCTGACTTTAGCTTCGGCAACGTGTATCGGCGAATTTGCGGCCACATTATTCCTGTCGCGCCCCGAATGGCAGACGCTGACCACTTTGATTTACGATTATCTCGGACGCGCCGGTGCGGACAATTACGGACGGGCGATGGTGTTGACGGCGGTATTGACCGCTTTGGCTTTGACGGCATTTTTGCTGGTGGACGAAGCGGAAGGGCAAAAGGCCGTCTGAACGTGGTCGGCTCAAATTCCCTTCACTTTCACTACACCATTGCCGCGCCTTGTATCGAAAATTGATTGAATCCGCTATATAATTTGTTTTTAACCGCACTCAACACGATCTATCATGACCGACTTAGAAACCAAACGCCTTGAAACCCAAGCCATGCTGGATAATGCCGACTTGCTGTTTGACCAAGAACAATGCCGCGCGGCCTTGCAAAAAGTTGCCGACGACATCACCCGCGACTTGGGCGACAAATACCCCCTACTCCTGCCTGTAATGGGTGGCGCGGTGGTGTTTACAGGGCAGCTGCTGCCGCTGTTTCGTTTCCCTTTGGACTTTGACTACGTCCACGTTTCCCGCTACGGCGACAAACTCGCAGGCGGCGCGTTCAACTGGAAACGCATGCCCGACCCCGAGCAAATCAAAGGCCGTCATGTAGTCGTTTTGGACGACATTCTGGACGAAGGCCACACCATGGCCGCCATTCAGGAAAAACTGTTGGAAATGGGCGCGGCAAGCTGCCGTGCGGCCGTATTTGCCAACAAACTGATCGACAAAGAAAAACCGACCAAAGCCGATTATGTCGGTTTGGACGTGCCCAACCGCTACGTCTTCGGTTACGGCATGGATGCCGCCGGCTGCTGGCGCAACCTCGGCGAAATCTACGCCTTAAACAATAAATAAAACAAAGGCCGTCTGAAAGATGTTCAGACGGCCTCAACCCCAATACTAGGAACACATCATGATAGGTTTGTTAATCATTACACATGAAACCATAGGTGAAGCCTATCGCGGTTTGGCCGACCATTTCTTTCCCAACGGTTTCCCCGAAAATCTCCACATCCTCGGCGTACAGCCTAACGAAGATCAAAACGACATCATCAACAACGCCATCGCCGCATTGCAGGAATTTCCCGACAACCGCGGCGTGCTGATCATGACCGACATCTTCGGCGCCACACCGTGCAACGCCGCACGCCGGCTGGTGCGCGAAAACAAATCCGCCATCCTGACCGGCCTCAACGCCCCGATGATGATTAAAGCCATCCAATACTCATCACAAGCCGAAAACCTCTCCGACTTCACCGAAACCGTTAAAGAAGCTGCCATCCGTGGCATTTTCGCCATTACATCCGCACCTGAAGACCTGGTGTGCAAAGAAAACGGCTAAGGCCGTCTGAAAACATTCACTTTACGAACATTTAGGGGACATCCATGCTCAAACAAGAAATCGAAATCATCAACAAACTCGGCCTGCACGCACGCGCCTCCAGCAAATTTACCCAAACCGCCTCCCAATTCCAAAGCGAAGTCTGGGTCACCAAAAACGGCAACCGCGTCAACGGCAAAAGCATCATGGGCCTGATGATGCTGGCCGCCTCCAAAGGCACCGTGATTGAGCTGGAAACAGAAGGCGCAGACGAAGCCGCCGCCATGCAGGCGTTGACCGACCTCATCAATGACTACTTCGGCGAGGGCGAATAATGAGCATCGTCTTACACGGTGTAGCCGCGGGCAAAGGCATTGCCATCGGCCACGCCCACCTCATCACGCGCGGCACAACGGAAGTCCCCCAATACGACATCGATCCCGACAAACTTGATGCCGAAGTTGCCCGTTTCGACAACGCCATCAAAGCCACGCGCAAAGAACTGGAACAACTGCGCGGCGCAATTCCCGAAAACGCCCCGACCGAATTGGGCGCGTTCATCTCCCTGCACCTGATGCTGCTGACCGACGTTACCCTCTCGCGCGAACCCATCGACATTTTGCGCGAGCAAAAAATCAACGCCGAATGGGCATTGAAACAGCAAAGCGACAAGCTCGCCGCCCAGTTCGACAGCATCGACGACGACTACCTGCGCGAACGCAAACAGGACATGCTCCAAGTCGTCCGCCGCATCCACAACAACCTTGTCGGCCAAAGCAACGAAATCAACCTCGCCGGCAACCTGTTTGACGACACCGTCCTCATCGCGCACGACCTCTCGCCTGCCGATACCGTATTGTTCAAAGAGCAGCACATTACCGCCTTCGTAACCGATGCCGGCGGCCCGACCAGCCACACCGCCATCTTGGGCCGCAGCCTCGATATCCCGTCCGTCATCGGCCTGCACAACGCCCGCAAACTCATCACCGAAAACGAAATCGTCATCGTCGACGGCATCAACGGCATCCTCATCATCGATCCCGACGAAGTCGTCCTCAACGAATACCGCCGCCTCGCCCGCGAATACCGCAGCCACAAGCGCGAACTCAACAAAATCAAAAAAACCGCCGCCACCACGGCCGACGGCATCAACATCGAACTTTTGGCCAACATCGAATCCGCCGAAGACATCAAAACCCTGCACAACTTCGGCGCAGACGGCGTCGGCCTGTTCCGCAGCGAATTTCTTTATCTCAACCGCGACACCATGCCGTCTGAAGACGAGCAATACGAAGTGTACAGCGCGATTGTGAAAAAGATGAAAGGCAAAAGCATCACCGTCCGCACCGTCGATTTAGGTGTCGATAAAAATCCGCGCTGGTTCGGCCAAAACAGCACACCCAACGGCAGCCTCAACCCCGCACTCGGCCTGACCGGCATCCGCCTGTGCCTCGCCGAGCCGGTCATGTTCCGCACCCAAATGCGCGCCATCCTCCGCGCCGCGGTACACGGCCCCGTGCGCATGATGTGGCCGATGATTACGTCCATTTCCGAAGTGCGCCAATGCCTTATCCACCTGGACACGGCCCAACGCCAACTCGCCGAACGCGACGAAGCCTTCGGTCCGGTCAGCATCGGCTGCATGATTGAAATCCCGTCCGCCGCCATGACCGTCGGCAGCATCCTCAAGCTCGTCGATTTCATCTCCATAGGCACCAACGACCTGATTCAATACCTCCTGTCGGTCGACCGCGGAGACGACAGCGTCGGCCACCTCTACCAACCCGGCCACCCTGCCGTCCTCAAAACGCTGCAACACATCATCCGCACGGCAAACCGCATGGAAAAAGGCGTGTCCATCTGCGGCGAAATGGCCGGCGATACCGTCTTCACCCGACTGTTGCTCGGCATGGGCCTGCGCCGCTTCTCCATGAACCCCAACAACCTGCTTTCGGTTAAAAACATCATCCTGCACAGCCACACCGGCCATCTCGAAAACGATGCCGCCAAAATCCTGCGCTGCGAAGATCCGGAAAAAACCGAGAAGCTGATTAAAATCCTCAACCAAAGCGAACAGACGGAATCACAGGCCGTCTGAACCTCCGGCAAGGGCGTGTATCGAAACACGCCCTTTTTATTCGTCCCCATTTTGGGTTTACGCCCGATTCTCCCTCAAGCCCCCTTCTTCCCTATTTCGCCATTTCAAAAACCAACCTTTTTCACTTTTCCCCAATACTGCTTACAGGCCGTCTGAAAAATAGATGGCGCAAATAAAATAAAACTTTTATGCCCGCACCAAATGCCGTCTGAACCCCGATTACAAGGTTTCAGACGGCCTGCTGTATTCAACCGTATATCTTTTATTTTCTTTGCAATAAATGACCCTTTGCCTATCCCTTCCAGCTACTGCCCACTATGGCTTTAGGCACCCATATCATTCCTTTTCACTAGGTCTTCAGTACAGCCAAACATTATCCCTTTATTTTAATGATGCAACTTTTTACTCTAAAATATGTCTATTCTCATGTTTCACTTGAAAAAAGATTCAATACCTTGTAAATTTATAAAAGATAATAGTTATCATCATATTTTAAAGGAATAGTTCATGAGATTTACGCAACTTTCTGCTTTAATTGCCGCTGCAGCTTTATCAGTCGGCTCCGTATCCGCTTTTGCCAAACCGGTTCAGCTGACCGATACCGTCGGCCGTAAGGTAACCGTCGACCTGCCTGCCAAGCGCGTGGTTTTGGGCTTCTACTACCAAGACTACATGGCCATCGGCGGTAAAACCGCGCTGGACAACGTTGTCGGTTTCTCCAAAGCAGTTTGGGCCGACTGGGCGCCGCCAAGCTGGGCAGCATTCAGCAAAGCCGTGCCTAAACTGAATCAACTGACCGACGTGGGCGAAGTGGAAGTCGGCACTTTCTCGATTGAGAAAGTATTGGCACTGAAACCCGATTTATTGGTTTTGGCCGAATGGCAATACAAGGCTTTGGGTTCCGATCTCGACCGCATCAACAAAGCCGGCATCCCCATCGTTGTGTTGGACTACAACGCTCAAACGGTGGCCAAACACGTTCAATCAACCAAACTCATCGGCACGCTGACCGGCCAGCAGCAAAAGGCGGACAAATTAGCGGCAGACTACAAACGCGTTGCCGACACCATCCAAGCGCGCGTGCAAAAAGCCAATCTGCCCAAGCCTAAAGTCTATGTCGAGTTCGGCAACAAAGGCCCTGCCGAACACAGCGTTACCTTCGGCAAGAGCATGTGGGGTTCAATGGCGACACTGGTCGGCGGCAACAATATCGCCGCTTCTTCGGTCGAGTTCTACGGCCCGATCAATCCTGAAAAAGTCCTCGCCGCCAAACCCGACGTGATCGTGATTACCGGCCGCGAAACCGAATTGAAGAAAAACCCTGCCGCCATGGTGATGGGCTGGGGCATTCCGAAAGCGGAAGCGGAAAAACGCTTGGCAGGCTTTGCCAAACGCGCCGGCTGGGCGAACCTGCCTGCGATTAAAAACAACCGCCTCTACGCCGCCTACCACGCCAACTCGCGCACGCTGTCCGACAGTGCATCGATTCAGTTTATGGCCAAAGCGATTTATCCGCAGTTGTTTAAGGATTTCAACCCTGAGAAGACCTATATGGACTTCTACCGCCAAAACCTGCCGGTCGTGCCGAACGGTACGTTCTATCTGTATCCGAAAGGTCAGTAAGGCTGGCTTGCGGGTTTCAGACGACCTTTTTATGCGAAAGGTCGTCTGAAAGCAGTGTGGGTTTTGTACAGAACCGTAGCGTGGGCTTTGCCCACGGGTAATGTTTACGGAAATGATGGTAAACGGTATGAGGGTTTCCTGTTTTCGTAAGTGAAGCCCACGCTACGAATTTCCGTCGTACCGAATAGGGAGCTTCAGGTGGGTTTGACTGTTTTTACCTTCTCCCTAACCCTCTCCCACAGGGAGAGGGAACAAATGGCAGAAAATCACAACAATGGTCGGATTTCAGTCATCCGATTCCCTCTCCCCGTGGGAGAGGGCTAGGGAGAGGGTAAGCCGTTTGGAACGCCGTTATCCCGATTTTCAAAAAACCACCCTTCAAAACGGATACAGACAAAAGAGATTGTCGGACATGGATGTCCGACCTTGTTCCTTAATTTCAAAGGATTAAAAAATGAATGATTCGGTTGTCGCCGAGATTGTGAGAAACCAGCGCAAGTTGGAAGGCAAGCGTTGGTTGATTGTGTTGATGTTTTTAATCATCGCCGCGGTCAGTTTCCTATTCGACATCGCCACCGGCCCGGCAATGACAGACACGCTGCCCGTCGGTGAAGTGGTCAATGTTTTGCTGGGTAAACCCGGGGTCGATGAAATGAACCGCCTGATTGTGATGGATCTGCGCCTGCCGATTGCGGTAATGGCCTTGATGGTCGGCGCGGCTTTGGGTGTCGGCGGCGCGGAAATTCAAACGCTGTTGAACAACCCGATGGCCAGCCCTTATACGCTGGGCTTGGCGGCGGCGGCAGGTTTGGGCGCGTCGATGGTGATTGCGTTCGGCGGTTTCGGGCTGCCGGAAACGGTCGCCGTCCCCATCGGGGCGTTTGTGATGACCATGCTGGCTTCGGGCATCTTGTTTCTGTTTGCTTCGGCGCGCCGCTTCAATTCGGCGATGCTGGTGTTGGTGGGGATTGCGCTTTTGTTTCTGTTTCAGTCGATTCTGTCGCTGATTCAGTTTATCGCCGCGCCTGAGATTTCGCAGCAGATTCTGTTTTGGCTGTTCGGCAGCCTGACCAAGGCGACTTGGGAAACGGTCATCGTTACGGCGGCGGTTACGGCGGTATGCGTGCTGCTGCTTTCGCGCGATGTGTGGAAGCTGACCGCGCTGCGCTTGGGCGAAGAACGCGCCGTCGGGCTGGGCATCAATCTGCAATTTTTGCGCCTGAAAACGCTGGTGTTGGTGGCGGTGATGACGGCAACGGCAATCAGTTTTGTCGGCGTGATCGGCTTTATCGGACTGGTCGCGCCGCATGTGGCGCGGATTCTTTTGGGCGAAGACCAACGTTTCTTCCTGCCCGGCGCGATGCTGGCGGGGGCGGCGTTTTTATCAGTGGCGAGCGTGTTGTCCAAGGTGATTATCCCGGGCGCGCTGTTTCCGGTGGGGATTGTTACGTCGTTTGTCGGCGTGCCGTTCTTCTTCTGGATTGTATTAACGAAACGATAGGCCGTCTGAAATGTTGAAACTTGAAAATGTCCATATCCGGCGCGGCGATTATGTGGTCGCCGACAGTATCGATTTGACGCTGGAACAAGGCAAAGTCTATTCCGTGCTCGGCCCGAACGGCACGGGCAAATCCTCACTGATGAAAACGATTTTCGGCGAAGTGGCGCACAAAGGCACCATCCGCTACGGCGACGAAGTGCTGAGCAAAATCCACCTGCAAAGCTGGCGCAAACGCATAGGCTATATGCCGCAGGACACCGCCGCCGAAGCCTCGCTGACCGCGCTGGAAGTCGTGTTACTCGGCCGCATGGACGCGCTGCATATGCACGTCGGCGACGAACTGCTGCACGAAGCCGCAAGTATCATGGCAGAGTTGGGCATCGGCCATCTGGCGCACCGCGACGTCATGCGGCTTTCCGGCGGACAGCGTCAGCTCGTTATGTTTGCCCAAGTCATGCTGCGCCGCCCCGAAATCCTGATGCTGGACGAACCGGTCAGCGCGCTGGATATGCACCATCAACTCAATCTTTTAGAACGCGTGGTGCAATACACGCACGAACACAATCTGGTTACGCTGATGGTGTTGCACGATTTGAGCCTCGCCGCGCAATTTTCAGACGGCGTGATTCTGCTCGGCGAAGGCAAAGTACAGGCGCAGGGCGCGCCGCAGGACGTATTGCAGGCGGACATAATCGACAGGCTGTATAAAGTGGACATCGAACTTTTATACGACAGCAAAGGCCTGCCCGTTATCCGCCCGATGCGGCAGAGTGCGTAACTTAACCGCTCCTGAAATGTTGGATTTGAGCATCCGGCCTGCAAACTCCCTGCAACTTATCCTCTCTCCCGCGAGAGAGGGTTAGGGAGAGGGCGGTAAGCCCAAGGCTTACCTCTCCGACTCATCAGCCCGCCCCATATTTTTTATCCTGAGAAAGGACTTTCTCCATGAAAAAAATCCTCTTCCTCCTCATGCTGACCGCTTCCCTTAGCGCATACGCCGCCAACCACGAAATCAAAATGCTCGACAACGGCAAAGACGGCAGCATGGTGTTCGAGCCCGGCTACGTCAACGCCAAAGTCGGCGACACTGTTACCTTCAAAGCCGCCAACAGCGGCCACTGGGTACAAAGCAAAGCCCTGCCCGACGGCGTTGCCGACTTCCTCTCCGAAGACGGCAAAGACTTCACGCTCAAGCTCAACAAAGAAGGCGTGTACGTCTATACCTGCCCGCCGCACCGCATGATGAACATGAGCGGCGTGATTCAGGTCGGCAAACCGGTGAACAAAGCCAAAGCACAAGCCGTTGTCGATGAAATGGAAAACCGCGCCATGCAAAGCAAAGGCCGTCTGAAAAAATACATGGCGCAAGTGAAATAAACGCGTTTATACCTGCATTAAAGGCCGTCTGAAACCTTTCAGACGGCCTGTTTCCTTTGCGTAAAACACGCATCAAAGCTATATCTTCCGTTTCAGTTTCCGATAAAATAGGC
>NZ_JBQCTZ010000133.1:0-9566 GCF_051963715.1 Neisseria sp. P0001.S005
ATGGCTTGAGCAGTTTGCTGAAAGAAGGTACTCATGAAAAATCCCCTAAATGTCTTGGTGGGAATTTAGGGGATTTTAGGGAATTTTGCAAAGGTCTCGGCATGAATATAGGGCCGTCTGAAACAATGGATGAAACATTTTACCAGCTATCGCGCTTCATACGGTCAAGCTGACGGCGGTCGCGTTTGGTTGGGCGTCCGTCCGGATAAGCGGCACTGATGCGGCTGGCTTGGTCGAGCTGTTTTTGAGCTTCGCGTTCGGCAGCCGTTTTCATGTCTTCTTCGTAGAGTAAACGCGCTTCCGGTGCCGGGCGGCGTTGATGATTGAGCGCGGCAACTTTGAATTTGTAGGGTAGGGAGTTCAAAGTCATGTCGATGGTGTCGCCGGCAGAAATATTTTTGCTGTTTTTCACCTTTGAGCCGTTTACCAAAACCCTGCCCAGCTCAATATGTTTTTGCGCCAGCGCGCGGGTCTTGAAAAAGCGCGCGGTCCAAAGCCATTTGTCCAAGCGCATGGACGAATTGTCATGATCGTTTTTCATAGCCTGTTTGAAATGATTGAACTGAATTGAAGTTTATCATAAGATACGGCACTCCATGAGTTTAGTGTAGATATACTATTTCTTTATTAAAGGCCGTCTGAAAGATTTTTTATTGCAAAAGATGGCAGTTTTCCTTTGAGAAATGCTGTCAAATACGTCTGATTAGCGTATCATGTCAGCAACCGTTACCGAGAGCTTTGTTTTATGAAACCTGTTTTTTTGGACTTCGAACAACCCATCGCCGAATTAACCAATAAAATTGACGAGTTGCGATTCGTACAAGACGAATCTGCCGTTGATATTTCCGACGAGATTGCCAGACTGCAAAAGAAAAGCAGCGAGTTGACCAAGTCAATTTTCAGCAAGCTGACTCCGGCTCAAATTTCACAAGTGTCCCGCCATCCGCAGCGTCCTTATACTTTGGACTACATCAACGGTATTTTTACTGATTTTGAAGAGTTGCACGGCGATCGCCATTATTCTGACGATCATGCCATTGTCGGCGGTTTGGCACGTTTCAACGGCCAAAGCGTGATGGTTATCGGCCATCAGAAAGGTCGCGATACCAAAGAAAAAATCCGCCGCAATTTCGGTATGCCGCGTCCTGAGGGTTACCGTAAAGCACTGCGTTTGATGCAGACTGCCGAAAAATTCGATATTCCGGTCATGACCTTTGTCGATACCCCGGGCGCGTATCCGGGCATTGGTGCGGAAGAACGCGGCCAGTCTGAAGCCATCGGCCGTAATTTGTACGAACTGACCCGCCTGCATGTGCCGGTATTGTGCACCATCATTGGCGAAGGTGGTTCGGGTGGTGCGTTGGCAGTGGCTGTCGGTGACTACGTCAATATGCTGCAATACTCGACTTATTCGGTGATTTCTCCCGAAGGCTGCGCCTCTATTCTTTGGAAAACTGCTGAAAAAGCAGCAGATGCCGCGCAAGCATTGGGTATTACCGCCAAACGCCTGCAAGAATTGGATGTCATCGACAAAGTGATTGATGAGCCTTTAGGCGGCGCACACCGTGATTTTGAAACCACGATGAAAAACGTTAAAACCGTTTTGGAACAGCAATTAAGCGAAGCGCAAAGCATGACCATGCCTGACTTGCTTTCTCGCCGTTTCGACCGCATTATGGCTTACGGTAAATTTACCGATAAATAAGTTTGACTGTTGAAAAAGCAAGCAGATGGCGCTGCTTGCTTTTTTTGTGTTCAATTTTTGAGTAATTCACAATTTCAGGCCGTCTGAAATGTCGCAACTATCCCCTGATTCCCTATTTAAAAGTTTTCAAGCAGCTTTTCCTGATTTGCCGAGCCATACTATTGTTGAAGTTGGCTTGAGTGGCGGATTGGATTCTGTCGTCCTGTTGCATCTTTTGCATCGGATGCGTGAATTTAGCCATTTTGATTTGCGTGCCGTCCATGTTCATCATGGTTTAAGCACTAATGCCGACAGTTGGGCAAAATTTTGTCAGGATTATTGCCAGCGTCTTAATGTTGCCTTGCGGGTGTGCCGTGTTAATGTGGAAAAACAAGGAAAAGGTTTGGAAGCGGCGGCCAGGGCTGCCCGATATCAGGCATTTTCAGACGGCCTGAAGAAAATTATTGTTTTGGCCCATCACCGCAATGATCAAATCGAAACATTTATGTTGTCAGCTGTGCGTGGAGGCGGATTGCGCGGTATGGCGGCCATGCCGGTATGGCGTGATTTAAATGAAGAGATTCAAATTTGGCGACCGCTTTTGGCATTTTCCCGTCAGGAACTGGCTGAGTATGCGCAACAATGGGGATTATCTTTTGTTGAAGACGAAAGTAATGAAGACTCCGGCTATTTACGCAATTGGATGAGAAATCAGGCTTTACCGCAATGGCAGCAGCGTATTCCGAATTTTGAGCGGCAAATTTGTGCCAATGTTCGATTATTGCAGGAAGATTTGCAGCTTTTAGATGAATTGATTGAGTCTGAATATCAACGCATCAGTCCAAACGGAATATTCAGCATCAGTCTGTGGCGGCAATGTACGCTGCTTTTACGTCGTCGGCTGCTTTGGTATTTTTTGCGAAAGCAAACGGAATCATTGCCTTCTTATCACAGTATTGCCGATTTTGCCCGAGTATTGGAAACCGCTGATCAGGCGCAGTTGAATTTGCCAGATGGGGAACTGGTCGCATATCGAGACAAGCTGTTTGTTTGTCAGGAAAGTGAGTTTCAAAAACTGCCTTGGTGTAATGGCAGGGAAGTTCAAGGCCGTCTGAAAGATATTTTGCTCGAAAATGGTTTTGTTTTATTACCGTTTAAGGGAGGTTTGTCGGAAGAGGAGTTGGAGAAACCGGCGGTACTTAGAAGTGTGGCCAAAAGTGATGTGATTCAGTCGGGACAGAGGGAAAAATCAGTCGAAAAACTATTGCAAGAGTGTCATATTGTGCCACTCGTCCGTAAATATTGGCCGATTATCCTAAGTATGGGCAACAAGTGCCTTGCTGTTGTTAATCTTCGGATGGGAAGTGATGTTCGAATGGAACAAGGTTATTTACCTGTTCATGAAAAGTTAGCCAAATATATAGCAAAAGACGAAGTGGTTGACTCTAAGTTTAGTAACTATTAGTAATTAAACTACTTTTATTAAGTCCATGTATATAAAGAAATATAGTCAATGTTAGAGTATCTATACGAATAAACTTTGGCAATTGAGTGTAATCTCGTGGAACTATTTCAAAGCGTTGCTGTCTTTACTGTGCACAGCACGCTTTACTATTTTTGGTTTAAAGCAGTAAAACGATTAAAGGTTGAATATGAACGATCGCCAAATAGATCAAGTTTTGGTGGAGCGCGCACAGAAAGGTGACCATAAGGCATTCGAGATGCTGATGTCCAAGTATCAGCGTCGGCTAAACAGACTGATTTCCCGTTTTATTCAGGATGAGCACGAAGTACACGATGTAACCCAAGAGGCAATGATTAGGGCTTATCGTGCATTGGCAAATTTTCGTGGAGAAAGTGCATTTTATACATGGCTGTACCGTATCGGTATCAATACGGCAAAGAATTTTCTAACCACTTCGGGTCGCCAGTTTTTTGTCAGTTCGGAAGCAGCCAATGAGGAGGGAGATGTTCTTGATTTAACCGATCAGATTGCGGATTACCATACGCCGGAAGCTGAAATGATGAATCGGGAAATCTTGCAGACCGTCGAAGCAAGCATCGCGCAACTGCCAGACGATATGCGTCAAGCCATTACGCTTAGGGAAATGGATGGCTTGTCTTACGAAGAAATAGCTCGGGTAGTGGATTGTCCGATAGGTACTGTACGTTCGCGTATTTTCAGAGCGCGTGAACTGATTGCAAAAGATTTGCGGCCGCTGTTGGATACTTCTGAAGATCAAAGGTGGTAATAAAAATGAACGACAAAACAAATAAAGCATTGGAGTATGTGTCTGCATTGATGGACGGTGAAGCATTGACTGATGAGATGCTGGATGCCGTATTGGCAGACGAGGAAGCTATGCGCGCTTGGCATGAGTACCACATTATCGGCGACTGTATCCGTCAGGGTGCGGCGGCGAGTGTTGCCGGTGAAACCATGCAAAGCAAAGCATTTACAGTGCCCCAAGCCGAAGCTGAAGGCAAGCAGGAAAAATATGCTCAGCGTGAAGCGGCCAATAGTGGCTTCTTCAAATTCTTCGCAGCCGCTGCAAGCGTGTGTGCGATTGCTGTTGCTGTATGGCAATTTACACCGCAAACTTCTCGTGACGCTATGCCTGTTGCAGAGAAGTCTAATGTTCAGCCTGCGCAAAATATCATTCCGGTAAGCGGTACGCCTAGTGATAAAGCAGCTTCCGAGCCTGGCGAGACTGTTGTGCCGAATGCGGCAAAAGATGGAAAAATTGAAAATCGTCCGACTGTCCGCACCGAGCAAAAAAATGAGCAGCAGACTGTTGTGCAGTAAAAAATGAAATCATGCAAAACCCTTGCTTCATTGCAAGGGTTTTTTATTTTCGAAGCAAAACCGTCAGGCCGTCTGAAAGCATAGCTTCAACGAAGTCAAAACAGTTATAATGCGCTCCATGAAACTGATTACCTCTGCTCAAAACGAACAGCTCAAACATTTATTCCGTCTGCTGACGCAGGCCAAAGCAAGGCGTGAAAGCGGTGAAACCGTATTGGAAGGCGTACATCTACTGCAAACTTATTTGCAAAGCGGCGGTACGCCCAAACAGGTTTATCTGCCTGAAAAGAAACAGCAGCATCCTGAAATTCAAGAAATTGCGGCGCAGTTGGACGAGGGATTGATTACTTGGGTCGGTAACGAAGCGCTGTCTAAAATCACCAGTCTGACCGATGCCGATGATGTGATGACTTGGATTGATATTCCGCAGCAGGCAGGTTTGCCTTCAGACGGCGATTGTGTGGTATTGGAGCGGGTACAAGACCCCGGCAATGCTGGGACGATTTTGCGCAGTGCGGCAGCAGCCGGAGTCAGGCAAATCGTGTGCGGCAATGATTCCGTGGATATCTGGTCGCCTAAAGTGTTGCGAGCGGGGATGGGTGCGCATTTTCTGCTGTCTATTTTCATCCGAGTGGAATTATCCGCTTGGATGGAAAGGTATCAGCATCAAATTTGGGCAACTGCCTTGGGCGGTCGCAATATCGGTTTGTATGAAATGGACCTCAGTCAACCTTGTGCTTGGGTGTTTGGCAACGAAGGCAGCGGCGTGAGCGAAACGGTAAAAGAGAAGGCCGATGCCTGTGTCAAAATCCCTATGTTGGGGCAAACCGAATCTCTGAATGTCGCGATGGCGGCAACGGTTTGTCTGTTTGAACAAATGCGGCAGCGTATCCATACCCAGGCCGTCTGAAAACAATGATAAGATTTTATTTTAAGGAACAAAAATGCAAATACTGACTTTTGATGAAGCGGCACGCAGCCGCTTGATGGAATTGTTGGATGCCAAATCCGAAGCCCACAACACCATGCGTTGTGATGAGGTTCAAGGTTTTATGATGGCTTTATTGAGCGGTCCGGATGCTTTGAATCCGACCAACTGGCTGCCTGAGATTTTGGGTGAGGAATCTTTGTTTGATGCCAAAGAGCGCACCGAAATCGAACGTTTGGTCATGGCAATGGCCGCCGATATGCGCATGAAGCTCAACGAGAAAATCCTGCCTGATTTGTGGTTTTATGAAGATGAAGCCGGCAATCCGGATTTTTACACTTGGTGTAACGCCTACCTTTACGCACTGGATATTGTGCCTACCGATTGGTTTGAAGCAGTCGATCAGGAAGAGTTTGAAGATTTGTTCTATCCGATTATGGCTTTGGGCGGCATCTATGACGATGAGGAAAACGGCGAAGTCATCTTGCATCTAAATGAAAAAGAGCTGACCCAGCTGGAATCTGATTTGCCGCATGTCCTGCTTGATATTTACTGGTACTGGCAGGCCATCATCAATAAGCCGCAGACTGTACGCCGCGAAGGCGAAAAAGTGGGTCGCAACGATCCTTGCCCTTGTGACAGCGGTAAAAAATACAAATCCTGCTGCGGCAAATAAACAGTGAAATGAAAAGGCCGTCTGAATGTTTGAAATTCAGACGGCCTTTAATATTTTTTATTTAGAAGAATGAGGCTAACCAAACAAACAGGATGGTCAGTGCAATGGTCAAGGCGCAGCCGATTTTGGCCACAGTACCGATGATAAAGCCGATAAACGTACCGATACCGACTTTGCCTGCCTGCCAAGTGTCTTTGCGTGCGATAAATTCGCCGATGGCCGCACCGGTCAACGGGCCGAGCAACAAGCCGGGAATGGAAAAGAATGCGCCGACGATGCCGCCGATAAATGCACCCCAAATTGCGGTTTTGCTTGCGCCGGTATATTTTGCACCCAATGCGCCCGCCACATAGTCCATTGCAGTACCGAATACGGCAACGATAGCCAAAAAGGTCAGCGTACCCGAGCCAAACACTTGATAATCGCCGGCATAACCCAACAGCCATGCGCCGCCAAACATCAAACCCAATCCGGGCAAGGCAGGATAAATAGTGCCTAAAATACCGACAACAATGGCGATCAAGCCGAGAACGATGAGAACAGCAGTCATGAGGTTCCTTTTGAATTTAAGAGTGTAATAACGGCAGTATTATGGGCATGTTTTGTTATATTTTCATGAGAGACTGTGCAATAAAATGAAAAATTATCCGGAGGCGCGCTCAATTAAAATCGATGGATAAATATCTAAGCGAATTATTGTGAATCACGATCCGAATGATTGAATAAATTTCTATTCAAGTATAAAAGCAGGCCTACCAATACGGCCAAGTACACTGCAACCCAATACGCATCTGTATAACCAATAGCCTTTGCCAGCCGTAGGGCGGCGAAACCGGCCGCGTAACTGCCGAGCAGGACGACGGAAAATTGCAGGCTGCTGTCGAGTGCGGCGGTGGCACTGTTGGATTTGTCCATCACCAACGCCAGTATCACCGGCAGTAGCAGCGTGTAGCTCAGGCTTAGGGCGATGATTTGCGCGGGCGGTAGCCAAGGGTGGACACGTGCGAGCGTATCGATGGCGGTCATGGACGCCAAAAGCGGCAGTTGCAGCGCGTAGAGCAGGAAAACGAGTTTGCGGCGCGGATAATTGCACGAAAACCAGCCCGACAGCGGCGTAACGATCAGGCAGGCAACAGGAATGCCCACCGCCAGAATCCCGCCCGTCTGCTTCGGGTTGAAGCCCAAATCCGCCAGCTTGGGCACAAAAGTCGCCGCCATAAACGCATACGGTGCGGCAACGGCAAACAGCAAAACCAGCCACCGCCAGCCTGTTTCAGGTTGCTGCCAAAAAGAAACCAGCCGTGCTGCCAACGCCGTCCAACTGCCTTGCGCAGTCGGACTTTCCGGCTCGCGGTAGTACAAGAGTTGCAGCAACATCAGCAGGCTGAACGCCAGCATAAAGCCGGCCGCCGCCGTCTGTCCGTATTCCTGATACAGCCACAATACCAGCGCGCCGCCGATCATCTTGCCGCCGCGTGCCGCCATCGTTTGAATCACGCCGCCGAAACCGCGTTCGCGGTGCGGCAGGACGATGCACGACAAACCCAGCATCGCGCAGCCGTACACCGCCGACATCGCCGAGAGCAGTACGCAGCAGGTCAAAAGCAGCGCGAAGTTCTGCGTTATGTCGGTACAGGCCATCAGCCCGAACACTGCCGAAAGCCCCAGCGTCGCCGCCAGCAACCAGCCGCGAAACCGCCCGAACCGCCCCGCCGGCCGCCGCTCCATCAGTGCGGCAAACAATACCTTCGCTGCTTCGATACTGCCGATTAAATGAATCCAGCTCAGTTGATTCAGGCTGTAACCGTTATTTTTCAAAATAGCGACCAGCGCGACCAGATAAAAACCGGTTAGCGTGAATTTGTAAGTGCTGCCGCCGATAAGCAGCAGCCAGTCACGTGAGTTTGGGGAAGTCTGATTGTCGGACATCACATGATTCTTTTGAAGATGAGGCAAATAAAGGGACAAGGCCGTCTGAACATATTGGGTGGCAATACTTGATTTGTATTTAAATAGGTTTAGTATCTTTTCAGACGGCCTTCAACGCTTCTTCTGCGCGAAGCAGGGCGGTTGTTTCATCTGCTTCGACGATGTAGTTCACGCCCAGCGCGGGGCCGAGTTTGGACGATTGTTCGCGGAAGAACGCCAGTTGCGCCGCGTCGGGTTCGATAAGGAGCATGGCGGCGCAGCGTTCGGACAGTTGCGGCCGATGTGCCTTTATCCATTCGATGTAAGTTTTGCGGTCGGCAATGCGCTGTTCATCGCTTACCTGTCGCTGCATCGGGGTGCAGACGGTGGCGAAGCGGGGGTTTTGGTTTAACAGGGTTTCGAATTCGGCCAGCCAGTCGGTGAAGTCGGCGACGTGGGTCAGGTCGGTCAGGTAGATGGTGCCTTCGGGCAGGGTTTTGGCAGGGGTGAAGTAGTGCATGGGATTCCTTTGGGTGTTTTGGAGGAATAAACGGTAGGTCGGGCATAAATGTCCGACCTATGTTTTTTCAGACGGCCTCCATCATTTCAGCTTCATTTAAAACTTCCATTCCGCGCTCACGCCTACGCTTCTGGGGCGTTGGTAGAGCGCGTCTTGGCGGTCGGCGCTGGAAATGAATATGGGGCGGCGGCGGTTGAACACGTTGTCGGCGTAGAGCGAGACGCGGCCTTGTTTGAAGTTGTAGGCGGTGTAGAGGTTGACTTGGTTGTACGCGCCGATTTTGCCTGATTCGGCATTGTCGGCGGCGGAATAGTAGCCGCCGTAGAAGCGCACGTCGCCGCCGGCTTCCCAGCCTTTGTCGTTCAGGTATTTCACGCCGATGTTGGCGGTGTATTTTGGCGCGCGGCCGAGTTTGTTGCCTTCGATGCCGCTGTCGGGATAGCTTTTGATTTTGGTGTTGAGCAGCCCCAGTCCGGTGGTGAGTTTCAGGCTGTCGGTCGCCTGCCAGTCGGCGGCGAGTTCCGCGCCGTAGGTGTGGACTTTTTTGGCGTTGCGGATAACGACGGAGTTGGTGCCGAGATAGAAGGGGAGCTGCATATCGCGGTAGTGGTTCAGAAACAGGTTGCCGGAGAGTTGCAGGCGGCGGTCTGCGCTGCGCCAGCGGGTGTACCACTCGTAGTTGTTCACATATTCGGGTTCATAAGTGTAGGTTACGACAGGGCGGCCGAAGGTGATGCCCGCGCCACCGGGGTTGTAGCCGCGTGCGGCTTTGATGCCGCTGACCCATTGGTCGGTGGGTTTGAAGGCGATATCGAATTTGGGTAGGAAGACGGTCTGGCCTTTGTCTAAATCGAGGTGCAGCGCGCCGCTGCCGCCGCTTCGTTTGTGCGTTTCTTTTTCAAGACGGGCGGCGGCCGTGATGTCCCATTTTTCGCTGGGGCTGTATGTGGTTTCGGCAAACAGGGCACGCACGCTGTTGCGGTCGTCAAAGGTGTTGCGGCCGCCGACGCTGCGGATGTCCACCCATTCGTCTTGTTTGCTGCG